>NZ_JAHQUY010000001.1 GCF_019052365.1 Leyella stercorea | reverse complement strand
AGTTCCCTTTGCCAGAATGGCAAACAAGTTGAGATAATAACAATGAACTTTGTTATATAGAAGCAATAATAAAAAAATGCCCCACGGCATCTCGCAGTAGGACATTTAAACCTTTATAACCAATATTTAATTGTACAAGAACCTTAATACTTCTTATTAATTCAATAGATTCAACTGTTGCTGTTGCAAACACATTCTGCTTTGCTTGAACATTGCAATCTTAACGACTCAGCGTTATAATCAGAACGATTAAGCTTCACAACTTGCATTTGCAACCGCAAACATTATTCAGCCTTCGGCTCAACAGCCTTAGCCTTCTTTGCAGCAGGCTTCTTTGCTGTCTTTGCAGCCTTCGGAGCAGCCTCAGCCTTCGGAGCCTTTGTCTTCTCGAGCTTAGCACGGAGTTTTTCCTCAGCAGCCTCAATCTTCTCAATCTTGGTCTGCAGACGGATAATCTCCTTGTTCTTCATCTCGATTTCCTCGTCCTGATTCTTGATAGTAGTGAGGAGCGAAGCAAGCTCGTCGTTGTCAACCGACTCAGGATAGAGCGAGTTAACGCGAGCGATGAAGTCGCCGAGGATGTTCATATAGTTGGTGAATGCGTCGAACGGCGAAGCATAGATACCACGGTCGATACCTACCTGCGACGGCTTTGTAGTCATCTGACGGAAGTTGTTAGAAGCCTGCAGATAGTCCCAGTCCTGGTTGATGCGCGGATCGTCGGCGATGCGCACACGGTCGGCTACACTATAGAGCTTGTTGAAAGCCTCACGCTGCATCGGGTTGCCGAGCCAAGAGCTAACGTCGCGCTCCTCGTCGGTCCAAGAGAGTGTGTCGGGCACATCGAGAGCGCCTACGCTTGCCATTGTCTCGCAGATCTCGCTCGGAGTAGAGAATGAGATGCCGCGCTGCTTAGCACATTCGGGCAGAGCTTTGAGGAAGTCAAGAATGTTGCTCGACAACGGCTGAGCCACGCCAAGAGCAGAAAGCTCCATGAAGATGTTCACTACGTGCTCCTCGCCAGGGAAGTTGGCGATGCGGTCTACGTAGTTGTCAGCGAAGAGCGGATAGCCCTCCCACTCGACATTGCTGAAACGAAGTGAGATATCGTCGCTGAGGTTAACGTCGCGAAGCAAGAGCTTGAGGTTGGGAGCGAGCGCGCAGTTGTATACATAGTGCGGCGACTTCCAGCCGAGGACGTGGCGTGCGCCTTCGGTAAGCATACCCTTGAAGCCCATCTGAGCAGCCTGAGCACCGATCTCGTCGCTGTAGATAAGCGAAGAGTTGCGCAGAACCTGAGGCTCCTTGCCGAAGTATTCCTTCATCTTCTGGCACTGGCGCTTCACTTCCTTAGCGAAGCTCTCCTCATTAGCGAGCGAAGCAAGACCGTGTGAGTAAGGTTCAGCGAGGAACTCTACGCAACCGGTCTGATTGAGTTCCTGCAACTTCTCGAGCACCTGCGGAGCGTGAATCTCCAACTGCTCCATGCCTACGCCAGAGAGAGAGAAAGCCACCTTGAAGAAGCCCGGATGCTCCTTCAACATTTCGCCCAAAGCCTCGAGAGCCGGCATATACGAGCGGTTAGCCACATCAGTGATGAGACGCTCGTCCTCGTAGTCGTCATAGTAATAGTGGTCTGTGCCGATATCAAAGAAACGATAGCGCTTCAGCTGTATGTTCTGATGTATCTCGAAATATAAACAAATCGTTTTCATTATTGTTTGTTTTAAGATTATTGAATAGTAAGTTACTCGGTTTGGCTTTTTGCTTTGAGTTTAAATGTCGCCAGCGAGAACGCGCTCGTACAGATTCTTGATACGTGCGCCAACCTTCTCCCATGTGATCTGGTCGACCTCGCGCTTTCCTTCCTCCTTGAGGTAGTTGAAGAGCGACTCGTTGCTACATATTGAGTAGATAGCGTCGGCAAGTGCGTGTATATCCCAGTAGTCAACCTTGATACAGTTGTCGAGGATTTCGGCGCAACCCGACTGTTTAGAGATAATTGTCGGCGTGCCGCATTGCATTGCCTCAAGCGGCGAGATACCGAACGGTTCAGAAACTGACGGCATGACGTAAACGTCCGAGTCTTTCAGACACTCGTACACTTGCTTTCCGCGCATGAAGCCTGGGAAGTGGAAGCGGTCGGCGATGCCGCGCTCAGCTGCGAGATAAATCATTGCGTCCATCATATCGCCGCTGCCAGCCATGCAGAAACGCACGTTGCGTGTGCGCTGCAGCACCATGTTGGCAGCTTCTACGAAGTACTCCGGACCTTTCTGCATTGTGATACGTCCGAGGAAGGTTACGACCTTCTCCTTACCCGTATGGTCGGGACGCGGGATGTCCTGCAGTTCCTGGCGCAGCGGATAAACGGCGTTGTGCATCGTGAAGCACTTGCGCGGATCCTGATGATACTGATGGATAACGGTCTGACGTGTAAGCTCCGACACGCACATGATGCAGTCGGCGTTGTCCATACCGTCCTTCTCGATGGCGTAAACCGTAGGGTTCACCTTGCCGCGCGAGCGGTCGAAGTCGGTAGCGTGAACGTGTATGCAGAGCGGTTTGCCGCTTACGTGCTTGGCGTTGATGCCGGCTGGATAGGTGAGCCAGTCGTGAGCATGAATGATGTCGAAGTCCTCTGTGCGAGCCACTACGCCTGCGATGATTGAGTAGTTGTTGATCTCCTCGTGCAGGTTAGACGGGTAGCCGCCGGCGAACTCCATGCAGCCAAGGTCGTTGACGTGCATATAGTTGAAGTCGGCATAGATATGGTCGCGCAGACGATAGTAATACTCTGGGTCCATGATATTGCCCACGCGTTCCTTTACGTAGTCGAAGTTGACGTCGCGCCAAGCGATAGGCACGCAGTTCATAGCCACGATGCGGCAGGCGCTGCGGTCCTCGTCGCCGAACGGATGCGGCAGACAGAGCACGGTCTCGACATCGCCCTGTGCGTGCAGACCCTGAGAAATTCCGAAGTTAGCGGTAGCGAGTCCACCAAATACGTGAGGAGGATACTCCCATCCGAACATTAATACTTTCATATATACTTATCCTCCTATTTTAATATTTATATTTTTCCAAGAGTTCGAGAGTGCGCAGAATCTCGGCTACGTTCATAGCGAACGAGATGGCGCCACGTCCGTGGAATGGCGGGTTGCCGTCGAAGAGTTCGGGGATTGTGCCGAGGCAGTGGCTCGTCATCTCGTCCTCGTAGCCCACCATCTGACGCTCGATGAACGACAGGCGTGTGCGCTTGTAAATCTTGAGGCATGCCTCCATGTAGAAGCCGCCGAGCCAAGGCCATGCTGTGCCCTGATGATAAGCGTAGTCGCGCTGTGTCTGCGGACCGACGTACATCGGGTTGTAGCCGCCGCTCTTCGGCGAGAGCGAGCGCAGGCCCTTCGGTGTGAGGAGTTCGCGTGTGCAGACGTCGAGCACCGCCTTCTGCTGGGCTGGTGTGAGCGGCGAGTAGTCGAGTGCAACGGCGAATATCATGTTCGGACGTACACTCCAGTCGGGGTTGTCCTTAGGCTCTACGTAGTCGAAGAGGTAGCCATACTCGTTGACAAAGGTCTCTACGAACGACTTGCCGCAGAGTGTAGCCATCTGCTCGAAGTCGGAAGCCTCTGTGGCGTCGCCAAAGTCAGCAGCCATAGATGCGCAGAACTTGAGGGCGTTATACCAGAGGGCGTTGAACTCGACGATGTAGCCTGTGCGCGGTACGACGGGGCGTCCGCCGGCTGTAGAGTTCATCCATGTTACTGCCTTCTCCTTGCCTTCCGAGTAGAGAAGTCCGTTCTCGCAGAGCTTCAGGTTCGGGTGGCGGTTGTCCTTGATAAAATGCAACACGTCGTAGAGCAGCTTGCCGTACTTGCGGTTGCACTTTTCGCGACCTGAATGTTTTGCATACTGCTGCACAGCCCATACGCACCAGAGCAGAACATCGGGCTGGTCTATCTCATAAATCTTCGCTGTGAGCGGCTTGCCTGCCATGAACTCGTAGAGTGCGCGCATGGCTGTCTCCATTACGAGCTCGAAGTAGTCTTCCTCCTCGATAGAGAGTGTAAGACCCGGCAGAGAGATGAATGTGTCGCGTGCGCGGCACTTGAACCAAGGATAGCCGGCGAGGATGTATCGCTCGTCTTTCTTTGTGCGGTTGTGGAACTGGTGCGCTGCGTTGACGAGGCAGTGGAAGAAATTGTCGCGCGGTGAGCGCTCGTCCACTTCCTCCTGGAAGAGCTTCTTCAGACCGGTTGTCTTGCAGGCTGTTGTTGAAGCCGAGAACACGATGCTCTCGCCCTTCTTGATGTCCATCTCGAAGTAGCCAGGTACGTAGAGGTCTTCGTTAGAAGCGTAGCCGCGCTCCTGCTCCTTCGGGTATTCTACGCCGCGGTACCAGTCGGGCTGGAACACGAACTCCACTTTCTTGCTGAACTGCATGTAAAGGTCGGGGTAGCCGGCGTACATGCAGGTCTTGATGCCGTTTGTAACTTCTGCATACTCGCGTGAAGCTACGGTATTCTCGTGCGTAAACTGGCGTACGCTGCGGAAAGCAAGGAACGGACGGAAGCGCAATGTCGTTGCAGAATGTGCATCAACAAGGGTATAACGGATAAGGATGCGGTCTTCATAGTGCTGGAACACTACCTCTTTTTTCAGAAGCACACCGCCTACGCGGTAGAGTGTTGTGGGCACTGTGTCACAATCGAACTCTCGGATATATTTGTGACCTTTCGGACTGTAATTATTGCCCTGATACTTGTGCAAACCAAGATTGAACTCGGCGCCGTGCTGAATAACGGTGGGGTCGAGCGAAGAGAGGAGCACATGGTTCTCGTCGTCGAGTTCCGGTACGGGCACGACGAGCAAGCCATGATACTTGCGCGTATTACAATCTACAATCGTAGAGCAGGAATATGCTCCCGAACGATTAGTACGCAACAACTCGCGTGGCAACGACTCTTCGAGGTTTGTCATCAGAGCTTTTTCGAATCTCAAATAACTCATAGATTTATGATTAAGGTTCATTATTAGTTAGCTGTAAGAAGTGTAGTAGTCTTTATATAGGCGTTGCTACCTTACGAAATCAAAGGTAGTAAAAATATATTTATACGCAAAATAAAATATTAACTATTTTAAAAAATCCTCATATTTCGCACAAAATATTGCAAAATATGAGGATTTATCATGGAAAACGTTTGCCTTATTCGGGTATGAGGAAGTTGATGACTTCCTGCTCCACGCTCACGGTGAAGGGTCCGACGGGGGTCTTCATGAGGCGTCCGTCGATGCCCACGAGCGCCTTGTTCGCCTCGACCACTTCCACCTTGCGTGTGCGGAACGGGTGGACGCTGCGATGGTTGAGGAACTTGCCGCGCACGAAGAGGTAGAAGCCTTCGATGAGCTGCGTCATGCCGGGATGGTAGACCACGCTCACATCGAGCAGTCCGTTATACGGCACGGCGTTCGGTGTCTGTCCGTATCCTGTAGCGTTGCCGATGCATACGGTCATCACGTTGCGCTCCACGGTGTCGGAGTTTATCTTCAGGTGCATGCGGTATTCGAGTCGCTGGAAAATCATGAGCACGAACGAGCAGAGGAACGAGAGCGTGCGCGAACCGAAGAAGTGGCGTGTCTGTCGACGCAGGTTCATGATGGCAGCGATGAGTCCGATGTTGATGCAGTTGAGGAAGTAGCGGCGGCACGCCTCGCCGTGCTTGTTGGTGTAACGTATGCAGCCGAGGTCAATCTTGCGCACGCGACGCTGCTTGAGCCACTTGATGGTCTGCTCGTAGTCGCTCTCGCGGAATCCCCAGAAATGGGCGAAGTCGTTCATGAGTCCGTTGGGTATCACGCCGAGCGCAATGTTCTCGCGTATGCTTCGCTCGGTGAGCATGAGGCAGTTGACGGCGTCGTTAAGCGCCGAGTCGCCGCCGACGATGACAATAGTCTTGTATCCGCTATTGATCATCATCTTCACCAAGCGCTCCACGCTTGCCGAGTTTTCGCTCTGCAAGTAGTCGTACTCGATGCCGTTCGCCTTCAGGCATCGCTCAATCTTCTCCCAGCGTTTGCCGGAGTTGAACGTCTCGTGTTTCGGGCAGTAGAGTATGCCCCAACGGTTGTCGTTAATCATATAGTAAGCCTTTTTTAGCGGCGGTATGTCCGCCACGATGTCACATTCTTTTACGTCTCTCTCGCTATGCGTCCTGCATCAGCTTGCATATTGCTTCTACCTTCTCCTCCATGGGCAGCTTGGCGTCAACCCAGTGGATGGTATATCCGCGTCGCTCCATGCCGCGGAACCACGTCATCTGTCGCTTGGCGAACTGGTGGATGGCTATCTCCAGTTGTCGGAACATCTCGTCGAAAGAGAGGCGACCTACGACGTACTCGGTAATGAACTTGTACTCAAGACCGTAGTATATAAGGTCTTCGGGGTCGATGCCCTCGCCTATCAACGAGCGTATCTCGTCAGCCATGCCCTCATCGAGGCGCGCCTTGAGTCGGCGTGTTATCTTCTCGCGGCGCAGGTCGCGGTCGATGTTTATGCCCACGATGAGCGAGTCGACTGGCGGCAGCTGTCGTTCGGGTGTGGGGTTTTCCAGATTGTATGTCTCTATCTCGATGGCGCGTATGGCACGCTGGGCGGTGTCCACGTCGGTCTGATTGTGCATGTTCGACCCGCTACGGCGCTTCAGTTCTACGAGCATTTCGGTGAGTTCGGCAAGCGACTTTCCGGCGAGAGCGTCGCGCAACGGCTGATTCTGCGGCACGGGCGAGAGCTGATAGCCGCCCAGCACAGCTTCGATGTACAGACCGGTGCCGCCACAGAGTATGGGCAGCTTGCCTCGGCTACGGATGTCGTCGTATGCCACGTGGAAGTCCTGCTGATACTGGAACAGATTGTACTTTGTGCCTGGCTCGGCTATGTCGATAAGATGATACGGAATCGGCTGGCCGTCAACTACATAGTCTGCCAAGTCCTTGCCCGTTCCGATGTCCATGCGGCGGTACACCTGGCGCGAGTCGGCGCTGATTATCTCGCCGCCGGTGCGCAATGCGAGTGCTGCCGCCACAGCGGTCTTTCCGCTTGCGGTGGGTCCGAGTATGGTTATCATTCTTTTGTTCTGCATGTCGTCAATAGCTTTGCTGCACGTGTATTTAATAATGTTGTTTCGGGTTCTGAAAGCAATTTGTTCGGTTTATAAAACCGATTGCTTTGCCTCTGATAGCACATAGCTACGGTTTCAAAATACAAACTTACAAAAAATTTCTCATACGCCGCACAATTGTGCAGAAAATTGTTTGTGATGCTACACGATTACCGCGAAGTGGTAACACGATTACACCTATTCTGTAACACCGTTACCGCGTATAGGTTACATTATTACCGCGCAACGGTAACGCCGTCAGCACGCAACGGTAGCGTTGTTAGAAACCCAATAATGAGGTTTCAGAAGGGGTATTGATACAAAAAAGCCTGGCATTTTACAATGCCAGGCTTATATATGTTGTCGTAAACCGAGTCAACGAATTACTTCAACTCTGCGAGGTACTTGATAGTACGAACCATCTGAGAAGTATAAGAGTTCTCATTGTCGTACCAAGAAACTACCTGTACCTGATATGTATCCTCGTCGATCTTGCTAACCATTGTCTGAGTTGCATCGAAGAGTGAACCGAAACGCATACCGATGATATCAGAAGAAACGATCAGCTCATCGTTGTAACCGAAGCTCTCGTTAGAAGCAGCCTTCATAGCAGCGTTGATACCCTCTACAGTTACGTCCTTACCCTTAACAACAGCAACGAGGATAGTTGTAGAACCTGTTGGAGTCGGAACACGCTGTGCAGAACCGATCAGCTTACCATTCAACTCAGGGATAACCAAACCGATAGCCTTAGCAGCACCAGTAGAGTTAGGAACGATGTTCTGAGCACCTGCACGTGAACGACGGAGGTCGCCCTTGCGCTGAGGACCGTCGAGAATCATCTGGTCACCTGTGTAAGCGTGGATAGTAGACATGATACCTGACTGGATAGCTGCATACTTGTTCAAAGCGTAAGCCATAGGAGCCAAGCAGTTAGTTGTACAAGAAGCTGCAGAAATAACTGTGTCGGCCGGAGTCAAAGTCTTGTGGTTTGTATTGTAAACGATAGTTGGGAGATCGTTACCAGCAGGAGCAGAGATAACAACCTTCTTAGCACCTGCTGCGATGTGAGCAGAAGCCTTCTCCTTTGATGTGTAGAAACCTGTGCACTCGAGTACTACGTCAACACCAAGCTCGCCCCAAGGAAGCTCAGCAGCGTTTGGCTTAGCATAGATAGTGATTTCCTTACCATCAACGATGATAGAGTTGTCTGTTGCCTCTACAGTGTGCTTGCCCTCACCGTACTTGCCAGCGAAGCCACCCTGAGCTGTATCATACTTAAGAAGGTGAGCCAACATTTTTGGAGATGTAAGGTCGTTGATAGCAACTACCTCATAACCCTCTGCCTCAAACATCTGACGGAAAGCCAGACGACCGATACGGCCGAAGCCGTTAATAGCAACTTTTGTCATTTTGTTTAATATTTAAATTAATGGTTGAAAATAAATCTTACTTTCAAGCTCCACAGTACTTGCCAATGAACTGAGACATTCAAAAAGCAATACTTTTGAGCATTTTTTTCTTTATCGAGCGCAAAGTTAATAATTATTTTCTAATTTTGCAGCCAATAGAGGTATTAAATTATTTAAAAAATCGCTATATAATTTCACTGGGCTATATACATTATATATAATAAGCGCAGTTTGCTATATATACTTTGCAAAATAAGATAGTTAGAAACAAGAAACATACAATCGGACATTAGGAATTAAACAATTAACAAACAGAAACTATGGGAAAAATGCTAAATGAGTTCAAGGCGTTCGCCGTGAAGGGCAACGCTGTAGACATGGCTGTCGGTGTGATCATCGGCGGTGCGTTCGGGAAAATCGTAAGTTCTATCGTCAACGATATCATCATGCCGCCTATCGGATGGCTCATCGGCGGCGTCAACTTCAGCGACCTGAAGTTCGAGCTGCCTGCCGTAAACCTCGGCATGGAGACAATGAAGCCGGCTACCATCAACTATGGTGCGTTCATTCAGACTATCATCGACTTCACTATCATCGCTTTCTGCGTGTTCCTCCTCGTGAAGGGCATCAACAAGCTGGCTAACCTCAAGAAGAAGGAGGAGGAGACCAAGTCTGCACCTGCGCCCGAGGAGCCGAAGCCTACAAAGGAGGAGTTGCTGCTCACAGAGATTCGCGACTTGCTGAAGAAGAATTGATTAATTATTAATTCGTAATTATTAATTATTAATTCGTGATTCGTGATTTATAATTACACCCTAACAATTAATAATTAATAATTACGAATTACTAATTAAAAAAAGCGCTGGCGAAACAATCTTCGTCAGCGTTTTTTTGCTTTTATATGATGCGTTTTGTGTTGGTCAAATCTGGTTTACGTTTCTGTTCACGTTGCAAATTTACTCATATTTTTTGCAACACGCAACCCCCATTTTACCGATTATGGAACAAAACGCATTATTCTTGACTTAAGTGTAGCAAATTTGTGCTTAACCTGCTAAAACTTTTACTTCGTTATCATTATCTTGCGTGTGACAGTTTCGCCGGCTACTACGGCCTTCACTACATATACGCCAGCGGTCAAGCCGTTGAGCGATACGGTGTTGCCTTCTGCCTTTGCTACAACAGCGCCTGCTGCCGACACAAGTTCTACCGACGTCACGCCATCGCCAGTCACGGTGAGCTCGTTCTCGCCCTGGCGCATCTCGATGCGTCCTACGGTGTTCTCGTCGATACCTGCAACGGCGATGAGGAAGTTGGTTACGCCGCCCTTCACGCTTGTCGACTTCACTGTGTAGTATACGTCAACGCGGATAGTGTGCTGCTGCTTGTCGTCGGTACCGAAGTCGTGTGTGTATGTTCTCTCCGTGAGCTTCGCCGCGTTCTTCTTAGCGTTGTCGATGAACACGTCGTAGCCTTCGATAGGCAACGTACCTGGTTTCGGGTTCTCCAGCACGAGACCTATCATCCAGTTAGCCATCACGCCGGTAGAAGATATTGAGCTCCACGACTCGCCGTCGAGCGAGTAGATGTCAGAGTAGCCTTCCAGCGGATCGCTGCTGTCTACGGCGATAGCCGGTTCCTTCGGCGTAACATCATAGCAGTCGATGGCAAGACGGTATGTAGATCCGTTCTCGATGATGATAGGCTTCGTGAGTTCCACCTCGTTCCACTTACCTACGGTGTAGTCGTCTACCTCGGTCTCGCTTATCAGCTCGTCGTTCTTGTAGACATACACTGTGTATGTAGCGTCTGTGAGCGGATAGAAGCGTGCCTTCTTGATTGCGTATCCGGTGCGTCCGCGGAATGTCTTCGACGGATAGAGCGCGCCTACCATGATGTTATAGTTGTTGTCAGCAGGAGCTGTCACGCCCTGCGTTGATGCAGAACCCGTACAATACTGCACCTGAACCACGTCGCGGTCAACCGGTGCTGCCCAATTAGCCTTCACAGCCGAAGCGCTTACCGGTGCTACAGCCACGCCTTTCACAGCCTGAAGCTGGCTGTCGTCAGGAACAACTGCAAGCTGAGCTACGGCCGGCTCCGACTCCGATCCGTTGGCATACACGGCGCTTACGCCCAGAGCATGGTCGCCCTTGTCGAGAGAGGGCACGGTGAAGTTCTTTGTAGCAGACGAACCTACCTTCTTGCCGTCTACATATATATTATAGCCCGTCACGTTGTCCTTTGCAAGGTCGGCACCTTCCGGCGCCACGATAGCGTCGATAGCCCACGAAGCGGCGTAGAGATAGTTGCTCTCCTCCATAAGGTTGCCCATCGAGTAGAAGTCGGGCTCGGTTGTAAGGCGGAGCAGGTCGGAAGAGCCCTTCACGGCACGACCGAAGTCGAGCGCTGTGATGCGCTGCGAAGCCTCTGTAACCTTCACCTCAACCGACACGAGCAGTTCGCCTGAAGGCAGATTCTGCGGAGTATCGAGCTTAACGACGTTGCGCTCGCCGTAGTTCAGCTTCTGCGTAACTGGCTGTGTGTAGAACTTCTGCAACTTACCGTCTGCGCTGCGTGTGTAGAGGTTGATAGTCCAGCCGCCCTGAGCCTCCATCGGGTAAAAACCTACGGATGTGAGCTTCTGTCCCTTGTATGCGCTGAGCGTAACTGCGTCGAAAGCGATGGCTGTCTCGTAGCTCTCGCCGTCGAACGACAGACCGAATGTCTCTAGGTTGGCGTTGTCGGGGTTGAAGTATGTGAGCGCTCCGAAGTTTGTTGACGGATCGCTCCACTCCATGTATGCTGCGCTGTAGCCATGCTGCTGTGCGAAGAGGTTTGTAGGCGTAGAAAGTTTCTGATTCTCCACCTTGACAGTTGCAATCTCGCTGTCAGCCGACTCAACGTCGCCGTACACTGCCGTAACCTGATACTTGTGTTCGCCTACCGGCACACCAGCATCTACGAATCCTTCAGCGGTAACAATATCGCTGCTCACCTTGTTGCCGTCGCGATACACCTTGTATCCGGTTATGCCGGTGGCTGCAACGTTCGGCTTCCATGTAATCTTCACCGTGTTGAGACCCGACAACTGCTGAGCCTTAATGCTCACCGGAGGCATAGCCGAGAATATCGGACTGCCGAACTTCACGATCATCGACTGCGGCGAAATGGCATAGTTGCCGTCCGAATCCTTGTTGTCGTTGTAGAAGAGGAAGCCCATGATGTGATCGTCTACCGACACGGATGTGGCGCGAGTAACGTTGTAAAGGGTTTCGCCTTCCGAATCCTTCGGCGAGTCTGGATTGACGAAAACATGATAGTCGGCGAGGTTCACGCCTTTTTCCTTCAGATACTTGTATGCAAAGATGCCTTTGCCGTTCTGATAGATATAGCCCAACTGGTTGTCCTCGCACATCACGGTACCGTTACCGCTGATGTCGAAGAAGTCGAGGTCGTCGTTGGCGCCAGCCGGAAGAATAGCGCTCTTCTTGCCGGTTTCCATATCGTAGAGTGCCCAAGCTCCGCGCACCTTACCAGCTCCGCCTGCCTCTTCTTCGGTTTGCCAGCCGCCGAAATAAAGCAGCTTCTTGCCGTCGGGCGAGAACTTCTTGCCAACACAGAACGGCGACTGCTGGTCAGAGAGTGTGGTGAAATTGCCGTCAGGTCCCCATAAACATGCCTGGCGGTTCTTGTTCATAACCCAACCCGTAGTATACTCTCCGTCTGGCGATATTGCATAAGGTATCGCGATACCTTTGTTCTCCTTCAGTTGGCGATAAATCTTTCCGTCCTTCCATACGTATCCCAAATACTTTCCGCCTACATACACGTTGCCCGTGATGTAGTGTCCGTCGGGCGATATGCCAGAAGCGCCACTACTGCTCACAGCGTCAGAAGGCATTTCGAGACGGTTCCAGCGGTTGTTCTGCCAATAGCCAGCGAGCTGCGTAGAAGCACCGTTCTTCTTGTAGCTATTGTCGGTGTACAAGCCCACAACAACGCCGTCGTTAGACACGCTGTAAGCCTGCGAAGGCGACGACGGATTGAGCAAATCAATCTCTCCGCTCTCCAGATTCCAGCGGAATCCGTAAGCCTCGTTGCCGGCATCATAGTACATACCACACGCCCACTTGCCGTTTGGCGAAGCAGCCATGATGTTGTAGTCGCTTGGGGTGACCATCACTAAGGGTGATGTCTGTGCGAAAGCTGCGCCACTTAAGAGTAGCGACGCAAGTAACATTTTTGTCTTCATCTATTGATATTACGGTTTTTAAGAATTTTATTTATTAATAATTTAGGCTATGTTCTGTAGTTTAAATGTTTTGCCTAAGGTATTGTTTTATCCTCACTTAACGTGATACTTGTAGACGCTCTGCTTGCCGTTGCGCTCTATACATATTATATAAGCTGCTGTCGGGAGCTGAGCAAGCGATACGCTTCTTGTGCGTTTGCGTACATATACGCGTTCGCCCGAAACATTGTAGACAGATACGTTTGCGGCATCTGCAAGATTAATGACGTTGCCAGCGAAGATAGCCTTTACAACTCCATCAACGCCGATGCGCTGCATGCCGGTGAGGTCGTCGATGTCTGTCATCTTCACGGTGATGGTGTCGGAGAACGCCTTGCCGTACTTGTAGGTCGTAACGACATACGCCTTTACAGCATCGTCGAGAAGCATTACGTGAAGCGTGTCTTTCGAAGACTCTCTTGTTTCGTTCTCTGGCACATTGCTTCCAACGAAGTAGAGCGTGTGCTTGATGAAGCTGTAGTCGTTCATGTCGGCAGGATTCTCCCAACCAAAGACAGCGTTATACTCCTTTTCAGGATTCAAAGCCGTACCTACATTCTTCACCTCGCCGCCTACGAGAGCCAGATTGGTAACTGCAGGCAGTTCGTGGTCGAGCGCCACTTCAATCTCAGTAGGAGTGGTGCTGTAGAAACCCACCCACTCCGAGTCGGCAGCAGGCTTCACTATCTTGCCGTCCTTCATGGCGAAGAGCGGCTGAATGAAGTAGGTGTATGTACTGTTGCTGAGTTCGTCGTCCTCGTAAGCACACTGCATTGTCTCGGGGTCTATCACGTCGGCAAGGTCAACGGTATCCTGCGGTATGCAGTTGCGGAAAATGACGAACTTGCAGCCGTACTCGAGTCCTGCCTTCGGCACATTGAAGCGGAGGTCTACGGTGTTCGGCTTCTCCTTGTCGAGCGTAGCCGACATAATCATCATGGCTGTCTTCTCCTTCATGCCACTGAAGTCGCGATACTCATAGCGCATGGGCAGACCGCTACGCGTCCACTTATTACTGCTGTAGTTGTAGCTGCAAACATCCATCAGGCTTAGATTGCCGTTCACCGGCTTATACTCGGTCTTTGCGCTCGGTATCTCCTTGCCGCTTGAATCGTAGCGGAACTTCTCGTAGAGTGTGAGCACACCGCTGGTATAAGTCCATGCCTCGCGCTGCTTAGCCACCTCATTGCCATCCTTCAGCTTGTACTGATACTCCTCCACCTTGTTGCCGTCGGCGTCGTACTTTATATTAGCCTCGAACTTGTACGAGTCGTATTCGCCGGTTGATGAGTAATGGGTGAGCACGCCGTCGGTATAGGTATACGTAATCTCCTGCTTGAACTTCTTAGTGTCTCTGATATAGGTAGACTTCTTAGCCAGCGTTCCGTCGGTGTTGTACGCATACTCGTTGATATACATCGACGTAGTGTCGGTAGCCAATCGTCCATTGCTGTCGTAAGTATAGCTCTCGCAGTTCTGCGTCTTGCGGAAACTGAAGACGCCGCCGTCGTATTCGCCCCACTGGTACGTGTCCTTATTGGTCATCATGCCGTCGGTGTTGAAGACAGCCTTGCAGAAAGTCATAACATCGAAGTCGTCCGAGTAGCCTTCGTCGGTGTAGAGGCGTCCGTAGTCGGCTCTACCGACGAAGAGTCCGTCGGTGTTATAGTAGTACAGACTGCGTTTCGACACTACATCGTCCGGGATATCGCCCATCGAACTGCCGAAGGTGGCAGTATTAACCAAGAATCTGTTTTCTGGAGCCGCCTGCTGAGCGTCAGCCGTTGCCGGGCAGCCGAGCACTAATGCCAGAGCTGCAATCGAATTGAGTAGTCTTTTTCCCATAATTCCATGTTTTTGGTTAATTAATAATCTGAAAAGACACACATTATATTATATACTCTACGTAATATACATGTGTGTCTTTTCACGAAGTGCTATCCTGGCGTGAGCTTATGCTACTTCACGCCGTACTTATAGAAGCTGCTCTTGCCGTCCTTCTCTACACATACTATATATGTAGCAGCCGGAAGCTGACCGAGAGCCACGCTGCATGTATTCTGCTTTGCATACACCTTAGCGCCTGCAGCAGAGTAAACCGATACGTTTGCGGCATCGCTGAGCTGCACCGTGTTGCCTGCGAATGTAGCCTTCACTACGCCGTCGGCTGTAATGCTCTCCACGCCGTTGTACTTCTCGATGTCCTTAACAGTAACGGTGATAGCGTCAGAGTAAGCCTTGCCGTACTTGTATGTTGTGATGACATACACCTGCATCTCGTCGTCCATAATCTGCACTCTGGCAGACTCGGCGGCGCCTTCCAGCTTTGTATCAGAGAGACCCATACCCACGAAGGCAACGTCGTTTCTCACGAAGCCGAGTTCTTCGAGATTAGCCGGGTTCTTCCATTCGAGATCAGCGTAGTATTCTATCAATTGGCTCATGATAGAACCGATGCGCTTCACCTCGCCACCTACGAGCTTCAGATCGGTAACGGCAGGAAGCTCCGTAGCGAGAGCCACGTTCACGTCCATAGGCGTAGAAGTATAGTAGCCCACCCACTCCGAGTCGGCAGTAGCATTGCTTATCTCGCCGTTTGTGAGGGCGAAAAGCGGCTGAACAAAGTAAGTGTAGGTGTCGCTCTTGAGTTCCTTGTCCTGATAAGAGCACTGCTTTGTTGCGGGATCCATGACGTCGGCAAGGTCGAGCGTGTCGAGAGCCACGCAGTCGCGGTAGACTACAAACTTGCAGCCATGAACGAGACCGGCTTTCGGAGCTGTGAATTGCAGGTTAATAGTGTTCTTGAGTTTCTTGTCGGGTGTAGCCGAAAGAAGCATCGTCTGTGTAGCTTCCTTCATTCCGCTGAAGTCGCGGTAGGTCTGACGCACGGTCAAGCCCCATTTGTTCCATGTGTCCTTAACCGAATTGTAGGTATAGTCGCTAACATCCATAACGTTCATGTTGTTATCCACGGGGACATACTCTTTCTTCGAGTCTGCCACTTCCGCGCCTTTATTGTCGTAGCGGTACTTCATGTAGAGCGTGAGCGCACCGTCGGTGTATGTCCAAGTCTCGCGCTGACGCGGCTTCACATTCTCGCCCGACTTCGCATACTGGTATTCCTCGATCTTGTTGCCGTCTGCGTCGTACTTAAGGTCAGCCTCGAACTCGTAATACTGTCCGGTAGACGAGTAGTGAGTAGCCTGTCCGTTCTCATAAGTGTATGTAATCTCCTGCACAAGTTTCTTTGTGCGTTTGTTGTACGACGTAACCTTTAGCAGCGTGCCGTCGTCGTTGTACTTATACTCGTTGATGCGCATCGAGGTAGTGTCTGTAGCCAGTCTGCCCTGCGCGTCGTATGTATAGCTCTCACAGTTCTGTGTCTTACGGAAAGAGTAGTCGCCGTCGTCATAGTCGCCATACTGATAGAAGTCTTTGTTGGTCATGTTGCCATTTACATCGAAGACAATCTTCTCGATGTCGGTGAGCGAGAAGGTATCCGAATAGCCACCGTCGGTGTAGTTGCGTCCGTAGGTAGAACTGCCTACCAACTTGCCATCGGTGTTGTAGTAATAATACACGCGCTTAGAGTCGAGGTTTTCGGGCATATCGCCCATCTGACTACCAAGCGTGACAGCCTTCACTAAGAATCGGTTCTGTGTCTCTACTTTCTGTGCGAATGTCGGGGCTGCAGAGCCAAGCATCAACGCCATGGCTGCTACCGAATAAAGTAAACGTTTTTCCATAATTCTGTGTTTTTTTGATTATTAATAGCGTTAAGACAGCGCAAGTTTAGCGATAAAAGACTATTTCAATTACCCAAACGCGGTCTACCACATTGCAAAGATACACAATTACTTTTTAAAAACAAACCTAAATAAGTGTATTTTCAACTAAATTGTTGCGTATATTTGCAAAAAGCCGTACTTTTGCAAGCAAATTATTAGCAAATAGCTATTACACATTATTAAATAAAGAGAATGTGAATAAATTTGAAACTAACAAGCAAAAGAACAATTAATTAATATATACTATGAGAAAAACCCTACTTAGCATCGCTTCCCTCCTCCTCGTAGCAGGGAACATCAACGCCACCAACATCGGCTACTCGAAAGATGAGATTTCGCGCAACAACGTATTCCGCCTCGGCAGCACCGAGAAGCAGGGACAGGCTATGCGCCTGAGCCACGCCAAGCTGCAGGCTCTGAAGGGCAAGACCATCGACTTCGCCGAGTTCGTGTTGGGCAGCAAGAATGTCACCGACAAGAAGATGCACGTTTTCCTCACCAAGCAGCTCGACGGCACACCTATCGCCGAGGGAACCGTTGAGGTGAAAAAGGCGCTGAGCAAGATAAAGTGGACGCTCGATAAGCCGTACACCATAACCGGCGACGAGGACTGTCTCTACGTAGGCTACACAACCGAAGTTGCCACAACATACAAGGTGCTCATGTCGGACGGTTCGTACGACATCGAGGGCTGCAACTACGGCTACAAGGACGGAGCGTGGGTAGACACCTACGGCATGAACAAGGGCAGCGCGCTCATCTTCGTCAACGCCGAGAACGTGGGCGACTATACCGACGCCATCATCGCTCAGAGCAACTTCGAAGGCTACTATAAGGCTGGCGACAACTGCAACTTCTCGGCTTGCTTCGTGAACGCCGGCACGACGGACATAACCAGCTTCGACGCCATCGTTGAGGTGGGCGGCAACAAGACCACGCAGCACTTCGCCGACCTCAGCATCAAGCCGAAGGAGGGCTACAGCTTCGACCTCAAAGACGTGGACACAAGCAGCGAGGGCGAGCAGAGCCTCAGCGTAACTATCGCCAACGTGAACGGAGCGGGAAAGGAGACCGACACGTCGGACAACAGCGTAAGCGCCAACCTCTTCCTCTACCCGAAGACTATGGAGCGCTCGTTGCTGCTCGAAGCGTTCACGGGTCAGGACTGCGGCAACTGTCCGGGCGGCCATCTGAACATTGAGGCTGCCATCAAGAAGACAGAGAAGAACGTCATTGAGGTGGCTCACCACGTAGGTTACAAGCCCGACATGTTCACAATGAGCGAAGACCCTACATATATATTCTTCTACCCTAATATGTCGAGCACATTCGCACCGGCGGCTATGGTCAACCGCAACACTTACGCCAACGTAAGCACTACGCCGATAGTGAGCGCCACCGACGTCAACAGCCTGCTTTCCACCATCTACTACGCCGACACCAAGGAGCCGTACGTTTCGCTCTACCTCAAGACCACACTGGACGAGAGCACACGCGAACTGAACGTGAAGCTCTACGTGCTGCCTCACAAGACCGTGCCTCACAACAGCTCTATTTTCAACGTATACCTCGTGCAGGACGGCATCGAGGCGCGTCAGGCGAACGGCGGAGACAACTACATACACAACCGCACCTTCCGCGGAACGGTGACAGGCAACGCATGGGGATACCTGGTGAAGGACATAAAAGCGGGTCAGCTGCTTTCGTGGGAGAAAACCATCACCATACCCGAGAGCATCCACTCGAGCTATTATGCCGACGAGACTAAGAACAACGTCGAGGCTGTGCTGAAGAACATGAGCGTCGTGGCTTACATAGGCGAGTTCGACCAGAACGACAACAACAAGCACACTATCTACAACTGCTGCGAGGCGCGCCTGGGCGAATCGCACAAGCAGACTGGCTTCGTCAAGCCTACCGACGTGAACAGCGCCGAGGCTGAGCAGAGCGTTAGCATCTTCGTAAGCAACGGAAAGGTGCACGCAGGCGGAGCATACGACCGCTTGCAGGTGTACAACCTCGCTGGTGCGCAGGTGGAGAACGCCGATCTTACCAAGGGCGTGTACATCGTGAAGGTGACTGCCGACGGCAAGCAGACCACAAAGAAGGTGCTCGTGAAGTAATACGGGCAGCCGAAAACAGATACATATAATATAATAAGGTATATCATGCGCAAGTCATACATATATATAATAGGTGCAACGATGTTGCTCGCACCAGCCTCAGCGTTGGCGCAGGCATCGCTTTCGCCTCGCACGGCTATTGCCGTCGCTTCCCCCACCCTGCTTAAGTCGCCCGCAGCGCAAGCCGCTGCAATGGGCGCCGCAAGCAGTCAGCTTTCAGCATACGTAACAATCGACCCTGCGCGCACATCGTGGCAGCAGTTGGGTGTGACGCCCATCGCCGAGAACGCCGGTACGGCTACCGTGCGCCTCACGCTCGACGCCTTGCAGCGTCTGGCTAAGCAGCAGGGTGTAGAGTACATCCAGATTACTTCGGGCGCAACGCAGATGCTCAACCTCGCACGCCAGGAGGCTGGCACCGACCAGATACACAAAGGCACCGAGCTGCCGCAGGCATACACCGGCGCGGGCGTGGTTGTGGGCGTGGTCGACGCCGGATTCGACTATATGCACGCCGCTTTCCGCCGCCCTGCCGACGGAGCGCTGCGCATCAAGCGTGTGTGGGAACAGAGCGCTACGACGCTCGACGGCGCTTCGGCTCCTGCGAAGTACGGCTACGGCATTGAGCTGAACACGCCCGAACTGATAGAGAAGGCGCAGGGCGACAGCGACTCTAACTCGCATGGCACGCACGTGGCTGCCATAGCTGCGGGTAGCGACGCCTACAAGGACGGGGCGTACGTGGGCAATGCGCCCGACGCCGACATAGTGCTCGTGGCGCTCGACCTGAACGCGAGCACCAACGCCGACATCAGCAACGCCGTGCAGTATATCTTCGACTATGCCGACGAGGTGGGCAAGCCGTGCGTCGTCAACCTCAGTCTGGGCAACCAGGACGGACCGCACGACGGCACTTCTACGTTCGACACCATGACCGACGCCATGCAGGGACCGGGCCGCCTCATCGTGGGCGCTGCCGGCAACCACCGCACCGACGCCTTCCACATCGACCATACCTTCGCTACAGCCGATGCTGCGCCGCTGCGCACGTTCGTGAAGTACAAGGTGGCGCCGTCTAACTCGGTTTCGGGCGGCACGATAGAGATTTGGGGCGAGAAGGGCGTCGACTTCACCGTAGACATCGCCGCCTACAGCACGTTCAACAAGAAGGATGCGCGGTCTACGACCGTTTATCCGGCGGAGGGCGTCACGGATGTTGACTTCGGCAAGTACGCTACGGGCACGTGGAAGGTGGCTTCGGAGGTGAGTCCGCTCAACGGCAAGCTGCACGTGGTGCTGACATCTGCGCTCACCTCGATACGCAACAACTACGCCATAGCGCTCACCGTGACGCCGAAGACGGCGGGCAGAGTGAACATTTGGTCGGACAATACGTATCTGGCGTTGGAGTCGCGCGACATAGAGGGCTTCTCGGCGCCCGACGCAGCGTCGTCCACGCTCTGCGAGATTGGCGGAACGGGCAAACGCATACTCACCGTGGGTTCGTACACCACACGCAACGAGTACACGACAAACGGCGGACAGCAGGCTACGCTGCAGGAGACCGTGGGCGACCTGAGTTCGTTCTCGAGCTACGGCCCCACAGTAGACGGACGCATGAAGCCGAACATCACGGCGCCGGGCTGCTTCATCATCTCTGCCGTGTCTAACAACGACGCATCGGGCAATTTGATGTACGCCGAATACAACGAGAACTTCGGTCGCTACAACCAGTACGGCTATATGCAGGGCACGTCGATGGCGTCGCCGTTCGTGGCAGGCATTGTGGCTACATGGCTGCAGGCTTATCCGCAACTCACGCCCGAACAGCTGCACGAGATTGTGCAGAACACGGCACGCAAGGACAGCTTCACGGCTACGGCGCCCGACAGCAACTGGGGCTACGGCAAGATTAACGCGCTCGACGGACTGCGCCAGTGCATCGAGAAGCAGGAAACGGGCTGCGTGAGCGTTGCCATGCCGTTCGACGGAACGGTGCGCATCGCAGACGGAAACATCTTATTGGGCTTCGCTCGCGACACGCAGGCTACGCTCTGCATCACAAGCATGACGGGCAGCACGCTGTTCAGCAAGCAGCTCGGCAAACGCTCGGCAGGCGAAACGCTGTCTGTTGCCGTGCCGCAACTGCCAAAGGGCGTGTATCTACTCAGCGTAAAGACGCCGACAGCTACAAAGACCTTCAAGTTTGTTTGGCAATAATCCCATACTCTTTCATCGTCACCCGAACGCCGTCCGATCGGATTCCGTTCGCCGTCCAATCGGATTCCGTTCGCCGTCCGATCGGATTCCGTTCGCCGTCCAATCAGATTCCGTTCGGGTGACGATGACTTTTCTACACACTAACAATAACTTCTGTCCACACAAAAGTGTGGAACTATTCTACACTTGTTCCACACTTCTCCACAACTTTTTAGTCTATGCCAAAGCACTAAAAATTTTTATTCGCGCTGACTATCAGACACTTACGCAAAACACTTCATATTCTGGCACGCAGATTGCATTCTATTAAGTGAACGACGCAACGAACAAACATCAGTTCAAGACGGAGTTCTACAGATAAACATTATAATTAACAATTAAAAATTTAAGAATATGAAGAAGTTAGTATTTGCAGCTTTCGCAGCTTTCGTTATGGTATCAGTAAGCAACGTATTTGCAGGTAGCTCTAAGGCAGAGCTTGGTTTGAACATGCCGGTCGACTCAACCGTTGTTGACACAGCCGACACAGTAGGCGCTCCGGCAGAGGGTGAGCCGGCAGAACAGCAGGCAACTCCTGAGGAAGTGGCAATGCTCAGCGACTCAACCGACTCGGTTGACTCTACAGCACACCTCTTCTCGAGCGTAATGCTCATGGACTCTACATCTACAGATACAACCGGCACAGAGGCTCCGGCTGTGGTTTAAGAGAAGGTAAGGGTTTCAGACATAAATAACAACACACTAATTCCTTTCAGTCTGCATCGTTCTTGTACGAACAAGAATGGTGCAGACTTTTTGTTTTCTACCACCAACGAATGTTTTATAAAATAAAAGCCAAGATTCTGCGTTATACAGAATATAGGGATAAGAATTTTGAAGCATATATGTTCAGCACCAGAATAAAAATACTTGTAGGCTACGCTTTGCTCGCCATAGTGTTGCTGTCTGCCACATGGATGGTATACGACAACACGCGTTCGTTGTCAGCCGTAAACCACGCCTCGGAGCGCTTTATGGCACGCCGCGACATTGTCGACTCGCTCGTGTTTTCGATGCTCGAGACCGCCAATGCCGAACGCAGCGTGCTGCTCGGCGACGCAAGCAAATGGGAACGCTTCGACCGCGCACTCAGCGGTTCGAAAAGGCAGGCACGTAAGTTACGCCTGCTACTGAACGACACGCTGAAACAGCAGCGATTGGATACGCTAATGGCACTGCTAATAGCGAAACGCGAGAACACGCTGCTCGTGATGAACGTACTGAAAAACAACAGCCGCGACATCTATTACAACAATAAGGTGGAGGCGTTGCACAGCGGACGCGACTCGATAGTGATTAGTCCGCAGACGAAGGAGCGCCACGAACAGCACGAGACGGTGTACGAGGTGGTGAAGACGAAACGCGGCTTCTTCAGACGACTGGGCGACGCCTTCCGCAAACAGCGCACCGACACCATAAGCACTACCCGACTGACGCATCAGCCGTCTACCGACACCATCCATCACCGACTGAACATCGCCGACTCGGTGGCTAATGCGCTTGCCGAGATTCATAGCGAGCAGCAACGCGCCAACGACCGCCAGCAGGACATCATCAGTACGCGAAACGACCGCCTGCAGCTGGTGAGCATTCAGCTGACGAAGCGCACATGGCAGCTGCTGGAGGACATACAGAGCGACGAGCACAACGCCCTGCAGCGTGTTGTGGGCAAGGCTATCAGTTCGCGACGTGCCATGATTGTGAGAATTGCGGTGCTGGGACTGTTGGCGATTCTCTCGGCGGCAATTCTCGTGGTGTACATCCTCAGAGACATAAAGCGCGAGCGCCGCGACCGTCAGCGCATTCTTGAAGCGAAGACGGAGACGGAGCGCATCATGCAGCAGCGAGAGCGACTGCTGCTCACCATCACGCACGACATAAAGGCGCCGGCGGCGTCGATTGCCGGTTTCATCGACCTGCTCAGCGAGTATGTAGACCGTCCGAAGGCGGTGGGCTACCTGCAGAGCATATCGGGCTCGGCTAATCATCTGCTGCAACTGGTGTCGGCGCTGCTCGACTATCATAAGCTGGAGAGCGGAAAGGCGGAGCGACACGAGGTGAGCTTCCAGCCGACTGCGCTCGTCAGCGAGTGTGTAGCGCAGATGCAGCCGCTGGCTATGGCTAAACAGCTGCGCTTGGCTACAGATATAAACGTTGCGGAGGATATGTTCTGCCGTTCGGACGCGTTCCGCATCAAGCAGATCGTGAACAACCTCGTGAGCAACGCTATCAAATACACAGACGAGGGCGAGGTGCGTGTCGGCATAACCGTTATGAATGGTTGGATGACGCTGAGCGTGAGCGACACTGGCTGCGGCATGACACCCGAAGAACTGCAGAGTGTGTTCAACGCCTTCACGCGTCTGCCCGGCGCTCAAGGCAAGGAGGGCGTGGGCCTCGGACTCACTATCACTCGCGAGATTGTGACGCTGCTCGGCGGCAGAATAAATGTTGCGTCGACAAAGGGCAAGGGCACAACGTTCAGAGTGTGTCTGCCGGTAAAGGTGGTCACTAATCAGGGGGTGCACTCACAAAGCAAACATACTCAGGGGGTGCACTTGTCTCAAGTGCACCAACAAAGCAGAGAACTGCACCAACAAAGCAAAGAACTGCACCAACAAAGCAAACATAACAGCATGGTTGGTGCACTTGAGACAAGTGCACCCCCTAAAGGCAAGTCTCAACACCTCAACACCTCAACATCTCAACCCATAATCTCCGTGGTGATAGTAGACGACGACCGCCTGCAAGGTCAGCTCCTCAACGAGATGCTCCGGCGCATCGACGGCGTGCAGTTCGACATCACGACGACCATACACGCCGACGAAGCCATTAAGATTGCTGTGGAGAAGAATCCGCACATCGTGTTCACCGACATCGAGATGCCGGAGATGAACGGCAGCGAGATAATGCGCCGCATACGCAACGCATCGTCAGCTACGTCTGCAACCGACAAGTCCGTACTCCGCACGAAGTTCGTGGCTATGACGGCACACGAGCAGAGCATCATGCCGCAACTGCGCAGCGACGGCTTCGACGCCTGTTTGTTCAAGCCGTTCTCGGTGCATACACTCGCCGCCACCATCTGTCAACTGACGGGCGCTGTAGTAAGGGTTTCTGAGAAAGAGCAAAACTCAAAACTCACAATCGCAGGCGAAGCCGAGGATAATTCAAAACTCAAAACTCAAAATTCTTGCTCTGGCAAGCGTCTCTACGAGCCGAGCGCAAAACTCAAAATCGCTCTCCTACCCTTCACCGACGGCGACCCCGAAGCGGAAGCGCAGATAATAGGCGACATACGCAAGTCGATAGAGGAATACTTAGAGATGATTGGCGACGGTTCTGACCCTGAGCGCGTTGCGAAGGCGGCGCACAAGGCGATGCCGCTGCTTGAGATGATTGAGCCTGGCAAAAACCAATGGGTCGCACCACTGCAAACCCCAGGGGGTGCACTTGTCTCGGCTCGGCTTTCGCCGCTTGCCAGAGCAAGAAGTGCACCAACAAAGCAACAACACCCACAAAGCGAAGAAAAAAACATCTTGGTTGGTGCACTTGAGACAAGTGCACCCCCTGAGGAAACAACTACACCCCCTAACGAACAAGAACGCGAAAGATTAACAAAACAACTGATAGAGAAACTTAAGAAAATACTATGCGACATATACTGATTGTAGAAGACGACATCGCTTTCGGCACAATGCTACAGACATGGCTGCGCCGAAAGGGATTTGAGGTGGACAAGGCGACATCGATGGGTGCTGCCGTGAAGCTGCTCGTGGACATGAAGAGCGTAGACCTCGTGCTCTCCGACCTCCGACTGCCCGATCACGACGGCCTCCGACTGCTGGCTTGGATGCACGAGCACAGCATTAATGCGCCGTTCATCGTGATGACCAACTATGCGGAGGTGCAGAACGCGGTGCTCGCCATGAAGTCGGGCGCTGCCGACTATATAGCAAAGCCTGTGCAGCCCGACATTCTGCTGCAGAAGATTAACGATGCGATGGAGCAGAACACGCAACAAAACAATGCAACAATTCAAAACTCTACAACTCAAAATGCGCCAACGGCGCACAATTCAAAACTCAAAACTCAAAACTCGGAAGCCGCTCCCCGCTACATCGAGGGCAAGAGCGAAGCCTCTCGACAGCTATACAGCTACGTAGAGCTGGTGGCTCCGACGCCGATGTCCGTTCTCATACTCGGAGCGTCGGGCACCGGCAAGGAGTACGTGGCTCACCGCATTCACGACCTCAGTCAGCGCCATGACCGTCCGTTCTTCGCACTCGACTGCGGAGCGATTCCGCGCGACGTTGCAGCATCCGAATTCTTCGGTCATAAGAAGGGAGCGTTCACGGGCGCCGACGCCGACAAGCGCGGCGCGTTCGAGATAGCCAACGGTGGCACGCTGTTCCTCGACGAGGTGGGCAACCTGAGCTACGAAGTGCAGGTGCAACTGCTGCGTGCGCTGCAGGAGCGTCGCATCCGACCCGTCGGCGGAACGAAGGAGATAGACATCGACATCCGACTCGTCTGCGCTACGAACGAAAACCTTGAGGAGGCTGTCAGCGAGGGCCGTTTCCGCGAGGATCTCTACCATCGCATCAACGAGTTCACCATCTACATGCCCAAGCTCTCGGAGCGTGGCAGCGACCTTTTCCTCTTCGCCGATCTCTTCATCCGTCACGCCAACGAGGAACTGAACCGCAACGTTGAGGGCTTCGACTCTGGCGCTGCGGAGATGCTCGCCTCACACTCATGGCCCGGCAACCTCCGCGAACTGAACAACGTGGTGAAGCGTGCGGTGCTGCTCACACGCGGCTCGCAGATCACCACCGCCGAACTGACGCTGGCGATGGGACAGATACGCACCGACAACGTCCTGCAACTGCACGACGAGGACACGGAGCGCCAACGCATCATCACCGCTCTACAACAGACCAACGGCAACAAAGCCAAAGCCGCCCGTCTGCTCGGCGTAGACCGCAAAACAATATACAACAAGATTGAGAAACTGGGGATATAAACATAAATATGGTGCTTCAAAAAGCACCCTATCTTCCAGCTTCGCTATAAATCACACATAACCAGTACAATAAAGGCTGGAAGATCCTCGTCTTGAAGCGATATCTTCCAGCCTTTCCCTACATCTACCAGTGCAGGAAACTCAAAGCTGTTCTATCATCTATTCTTTATCAGAAATAAAGCCAATAAACATATTGCTACTTTTTACAGACTTCATCATCGTGTCACCCAAAAATCTTCGTCAAAGAGTTTTACTATTTTCTTAAGCCTTGCCATCAACATGGTTTGGGTGTAAACATTCTTGTTCAGAGGTACTTTAATTTGTATTGTCGTAATGGTCTTTGCCAATACAAGCACCTTGTCTACACTCATCTTAATCTCAGAGACTTTCTGCATACCCTCCAATTCCTTGTAGACTTTCAAAGCTACAAAGCAGATACATATATGAGCAGCGCGTAAAATGAAACATAGGCCGTATCTCTAACTTTGATTTCACTATATGAAAAGCCCATTCCACATGCCAAAGATTGTAATATTCAGCATAAACGTCTTGTATTGGTGTATCAGTATTTGTAAGACATCCTTTAAACCATCCCAACGAGAATCGTCGGCAACACGCTCATAATTGATTGCGACTTTCACTTCACCATCCATTAATAAAAATTGGTATTGATATCAAGGGACTTTTTTAGTGCCCTCGTTCTTCTGACAGGATGTTTCCTTAACTTATTGTATCATCAATCTTACTCTTCTATTATTTTAATCTGTTTGTCTGAGAGCTCAAATAATGAATAAACAACATCGTTTATCTTATTCTCCTCCTCAGAAATGTCAGACATTACGCTCAAAGCTTTTTTCTTTTCTATGCTATCTACGAGGGCTGAAAGTTGTTTCTGCCTATCCAAATCCACAAATGGAATTGGAAAATTATCAACTTCGTAGCCATTAACGTTACTATTGGTACTAAAGCATCTAAAGAACCAATTGATTGCTTTCGAATTCAAAATAGCGAGTAAGGCTTTTATATCTATATCTTTATGTGGAAGAATGTAATTACAAGAATTTCCAAGGTAATAACCTGCAGGAACAATACACATAACTATACTGAGTTTGTCATTTGCTCCTGTCATTCCTTGCATTGCGATTCGTTCAACATTATGATGCTGTGCCTTATTCGAATTACCGAACTTTGATAAATAAGAGTTTTCATCTAGATACTCTATTTGACCTTGACTCATTTGCAGTGTGTAGAAGAAACGCTGAATTGCAGCCCCCTTTAGAATTGTTGGATAAGAGGGATTCTGTGTAAACATTTTCTTATGGAATGTTACATTCAGTTCTCCTTCATAACACTTTAGCTTCAATGAACGCTTTGAAATCATTTGAATGACGGTGCTCTTATACTCCTTCTTTACTCGAGGAATTACAAAATCCACACTATCAATAGCTTTAATGTCATCTTTAGAAAAGCTTGTAGTCAAGCCACTTGATTTATACTTATCATCCCATATATTGACAACAAACTCTTCATTTGAAGAAGCATTACGAATGATGAGTATACATACACCCATTTTAACGCTTTCAAAAACGCGTTTCTTCTTACTATCTCTTTCGGGGAACGATTCTATATTTATTATTTGTGCATTCTCCAAAATATACTTTCGAAGATTTGTAGCTTGCTTATCTCCCAGAAATGAATTCTGGAAAATGAAACAATTGATGCCATTTTCCTTAATCAGTTTCTTTAGCGCATTTGCAAGAAACAATTTGTATGCATTTAATTTGCCTCCAAACGCAATAGAATAATCCGAGTCCTTTCGCAAGGTCTCGATTTCTCCTACATGTTGGGCTTGATAAACAAAGTATGGAGGATTGCCAATAACAATATCGAACCCCCCATTGTCAAACACATCTTTAAAGTAAATATGCCACAGGAAGAATTGATCATTAGGGATAGGAAGGTCCTGAAGTTTTCGCTGAATATCCGGAGTCCATCCTTTAAGATTAAGGATATAACTGCGAACATTTTCATTGATTATACCGCGAAGATGTATTTTTGCAGAGTGCTCATCAGTAAGATAATACTCCTTTATCGCATGTTGAATGTTATCAAGAGCATCTTTTTCATCAAAGGCAAATGTCTGATGCCAAGCTACTTGTTTTTTTGCACGAGCCTTCTGAGCACGCTGTTCGTTGAGTGACATGCCACTCAAATCAATTCCTTCATACTGTTCAAGAAGAGAATTGCCTTGCATAATCTTAAAATCCATATTAGGTAAGGCATGAGGACTCTTCTCGTCTACGATAAGAGCAAGCCAGAAGCGGAGGCGTGCAATATCTACAGCACCCTTCTCAATATCAACACCATAGATATTGTTTTGGATGATTTCTGTCTTGATTCTGACCGCTGTTTCATCGTCAATTCCTTCGATAGCCTTTCTGCAAGCATAGAGTTCACGGAGCAAACCCATAGGGAATGCACCAGAACCAATAGCAGGGTCACAAATTTTGACAGCCTTCAACTTCTTGTCAATGCTTACGGATAGTTCCGAAGAGAGATCTGACGCATTGTTTGTAGTTACAAACTCACGGATTTGTGACTTGACATCCTCTGCTACGTCTGTCTGCAAGTATGCAATAAGCGACTCACGGCACATGTATTGAACAATCTCCTTCGGAGTATAGAATGCGCCTTTATCCTTGTTGTCTTCAAGCAAGTTCTCGAAGATGCGACCAAGCATTTCTGGGTCAACTCCGATTTCTGCATCATCAGGATCGTTCTCGTCAATGGTAAAGTTGTATGACGCAAAGAAATCCAGAAGGCATTTCATGTATTTAGCTGGTAATGGGAACTTTGTCTTGTCATATTCATCCTTCTCAAACAAGCCACCATTGAGATATGGCACCTTTATATTTGTGCCAACTTTTGCATCGCTAACAATATCACCTTTTCGCTTAGAGTTGATGTCATTGAAAAGGGGTTCAAGAACATCATCCACAAAGGTATTCTTGTATAGCGTATTGGCGAAGAGGTTCTGAACAAACTCTTTATCACCATCATTCCATGCCTCGCCAGCAGAGCACCCCATCCAGCCCTTTTTCTGAAGGAACTGAATGAATACCAAGCGACCCATGAGTTTCTTCACATAGTCACGGACTGCCTTTTCTGCATCCTCGAACTGTGCAAACTCTTGCATAATTTCGTGGCAAGGTTGACCAGTAACCTGTTCTTCCCACTTGTTTGCCACTTTGACCATGCGTTTGCCAGTGATAAACTCAATGATGTCTTCATACTGCTTTTGTACTCCTTGAAGAAGAGGTCGCTAAGAGCTTCGACTGAGAATGCTTTTGTGATTGCTTTCAAGTCCAGAGCACTCTTCTTCAAATCCTCAAACTGCTTAATGGCAGTACGAGAACGATGACCTTCGCCAAGAAGATATGTAAATCGCTTTGTGTCGGTACTTTCCTTCGCAAGAGAGCCATCTTCAGCAAACGTAAAGGCTTCACTAACGTATGAGAAACGAAGTACAGCTTCATTTTGACGGAAACAGAACATAAACGCACCTGCACAACCCATTCCGCGCCAGTTTGTGCAGAGAAGGTTGCGAATGCCAGCACGATTGCGTTCAATAACAACACTATCACTAAGTTCAACCTCATAGATGGCAATAACATGACCATCAGGAAGGTTAATCTTTCCTGTGTAGAGAGCATGTTTAGCCATGCTTTCATCTACCACAACTGCCTGTGGCTGCTGCCAGAACTGGACACGCTGACGGAAGATGTCGTACAAGAGACCTTGCCAGTTTTGACGGTTATATCTGGATTCTATAATTGAACGATAGTCCATATTTTCTTTTATTTGAAGGATTCACTAAGAATGATTTCTGCCTCGGTTTCTGTCTCATGCTTTAATTCTTCGGCACTCAGATAATAAGCGTTGTACTTCTTTGCCATATCAATGATCTGTGACAGAGCATCGTCATGACTCAACTTACCACGCTGCATTTCCTTAGTCATGCGCTGAAGACGTTTTGCAATCACAGTGATAACACCACGCTCTGCAAGGATGCGGAGTTGAACAACTTGCTGATAGATGGTCTGATCCTGAATCTCAGGGAGGAAAAGGTTAAGCAAGTTTGCTGCCATACCAACCTGAGCACCCATCACAGAACCAGCTTGTTGTGTTTGAGCCTCCTGTTCTACCTGTTCCTGACCACGAAGCTGTTTGAACTTATCAATGGCTTTAAGCACATGGTCATGGTGATGCTCGATGCGGTCTGTTTTCTCTTCGGTAGTATCTGCCTTAAAGTATTTAAGTGCATCAACTACAGAGAGTTCTTCAACCGACTCATCACTTGCTCGGAAGAAAGACTTACGCATATTCGTCTTCAGGAACACCAATGTGTCTTGTGAGAGTGTAACACCGTCAATCTCACGAGATTCACGTCCAGTACGGCTACGGAGCGATATCTTGGCTATGCGGTTGTACTCACGACGATTGTTCAGATAGAGCGAGCGAAGTTCCTCATAGAATGGAATTTCCTCGTTGAACTCGCCCTTTTCAGCCTGCAAACCTTCTGTGAAGAGCTTTTCAAGGTTGCGGTCAATAATTTCCTCCTGAGAGTAAATCTGATTGTCCTCACCAAAGGTTGAATGGAAGGTCTGAATCTTTGAAAGGGCTATCTGATTGAGTTTGATAATCTTGTTACCCTGACGTGAAGGATAGAACACATAGTTATATATATTCTTTCCCTCAGATCCAATACGATTTACACGACCAATACGCTGCATCAACTTGGTTGAGTTCCAAGGGGTATCATAGTTGATGATGATGTTTGAACGATGGAGGTTCACGCCTTCGGCAAGTACATCTGTGGTGATGATGATGTTGTAGTCATCCTTGCGGAGAGAACGCTTATAGTTAGCATCAAAGTTCTCTTGAATAGTCTTGAAGAGCTTGTTGCGATTGCCGGAGTCAATAACCAATACATCCTTGCGGTTCAGACGCTTATGGAGGTATTCTACCGTATCCTTTGACTCGGAGAAGATGACAAGTTTTTGCCCAGGGTTACGGTCTTTCTTAAAGAGTTCATGCTTCAGGATATCATTGAATTTGGCAAACTTAGAGTCATCAGCACCTTCTACGTCAACAGTGTCCCAGTCGGCACACATTGCTTCAAGAACGGCTTGATCTGTACGCAGCATTTCAATGAACTCAGGAGCAAAATCCTCAGCCTTGAATACTGCATTCTTTGGATTCTCTTCTGCTTTCTGCTGCAACTTCTCTTCAATCTCATCGTCATCATAGCCTTGTGCATAAAGGTTATTGATGTCGAGGTCAGGAGCAATGAATACACGATCATTCTCGAACATGTTAATCATATACTGATTGGCATCACGGAAGCGACCGATACTTGTCTTAAAGGCATAGAACGAACTTTCCAGACGCTTTACAAGTCCGTTTTTACGGATGCTTGCCAAACTGCGAGAAATCAATTCCGCATTATCATAAAGACCATCTGACTTCTCAGGGAGAAGATAAGCAATTGCTTGATAACGAGCATACGTCAACTTCTTAACAAGGGTTTCCATTGAGCTCTCAAACATATTGGCAATACGGTCATTCATTTCGTATGTCTTCATGTCTGGTGCTGCAACCTTCGGGAAACCCTGAATATCTTTGTTATAACGAGGGATAGCCTCAATATCAGTACGAGTACGACGGACTGTTATAGGCTTGATGACACGGTCACGAACCTTCTCTGCCAATTCTTTGAACTTTGCAAGGTCATAGTTTGGATCCTTCTTCAACTTCTTGAACTCAACAATTAAAGGAGAGAAGAATGAAGTCAGATTAGACACACCATCAATAGTACAGCAACGAGGATCCTGGAAAAGAAGAATCTCATTGTAGAGGTCTGCAGGAGTGTTGTTCATAGGTGTAGCAGAAATAAGCATCACCTTCTTCTTAAATCCTGGGATGCCTCCTGTCTCAACACGTGGCATCTTACATATTTCCTGTAATTCGGTAAACGCAGTATTCGTATGGGTACGAAACTTATGTGCTTCATCCACCAATACCAAGTCATACTCATCGGCATTCCAGTAGTCGTAGTTGTTCTCGTCAAGCACCTTGCTCAGACTGCCATTGCTAATGAAGCGTGCGTTCATGTTAATACGGAAGTTCGTGAAAGTCTGCTTCCAGTTCTGCTCTACAGAAGGTGGGTGTACCACAAGTATCTTAGTATTCTCATAACCATTGTCAATGCAGAATTGCTTTGCAATCATAGTGGCGATAACTGTCTTACCCAAACCGACAACATCAGCCAGGAAAAAACCATCATACTTGATAAGTTTTTTGTAACCTTCAATAACTGCATCACTCTGATACTCATATTTTGTATAACCTTCAGGCATTCTGAATGCATCATTCGCATCAGTTGCAAGGACCCGATCAGAGAAGTACTCCATAAGCATCTTGATATAAAGCTCATACGGAGTAACGTCTCCATTCAAATAAGTTTGCTGTATAGGACCAGTCTTGATGTCTTCTGCAGTGATAGGACAACCTTCTGCCTCCTTCCAAAGTTCTTCAAATTCATCCTTGGCGAACTGAACATCTTCGTAATCGGTCAAGCGCACGTTGAACTCATATTGCTTCTCTTGGCTGATACCCAAACCATTACCGCTCAAATTGCTGGAACCAGTAATAACTGCGCCAAAAGTGTATTGGTTGTATTCTTCTGGATAGAGCAAATATATTTTGGCATGTATCTTCTTGCTTGGATGAGCACGAAGTTCAAGTTTCCCTGTTATCAGGTCGTCTATCATTTGGAATATTCCCCCTTCTACATGGCTTGAATAGGTCGATGACTCAATATCTTTACACAACTGTGCGAGATAGTCTTGTTTAACTTCCTCTTCTGCACCAAAGAACAGTTGACCCTTGTTATGTGCGCTAGCAATATACTTGTCCACATCTATGCCAATAAGGATGCGAACCTTATTGATGCTATTAAGAAAAGGGCGCAATGTAAAGTAACCAGAAGCACGAAGGAATCCGACAACAGAGTCAAGACACTCAATACTTGGGTTGTGTTTGAGCAAACCCTCAAACTCTTTCATGAGAGTGTTGCCATCTTTGTTTGTAAAAAATTGTTTGGCCATGTATCCAATAGTTTAAATCTGTCATTCTTGTTCACGAATCAAATCCATAATTTTGCACTCTAAGACTTCTGCAATCTTGAAGATCATTTCGAGAAATGGTTGAGAGGCATTGGTCACCCACTTTGACACAGTGGCAGAATCTTTACCCTCTTTTTCAGCCTACCATCTGTTTGTTTGATTACGTTAAGCCAACATGACCTTGATTCAATTCAAATGTTTACATTAATTTAATAATTTCACAGATGCAAATATACATATAAATCTAGAAAACTCGCCACAAATATCAATAAATATTACTAATTTATTTGCGTTATTTTCATTTTATGCAAAATAGGGCCGTTCATACAGCAAATTGTATACACACTTACCAATTCTTGGTGCATGATAGCCATATAATGCCGAAAACCGCTACTCAGAACCGGAGTACTGGTTGACAAAAGTCACTCATAATTACCTCGCAACGTGGTGAGACGATACAAATTGTGAACATTCTCCATTTCCCTTCTTTTGATGGCTATTGATAGTCTATTGGCACGATATCCAAGTACCTTTAAGAATGAGACATGGGTGATTCATGAAGGTAATGACAGTATCTTCATAACCGACCGAAATCCGACCTGCACAAAGTCCGGGTTCCGGATGGAGAAGGACTGTCCAGAGCTGACCATAATTATTGAATTAGCATCAAGAGGCTGTTTAAGTACAGAACCAACCGAGCAAAATGATGATAATAGCAACGGTGGTAAAATAGATGTGAATTTAAGCAAATAGTATTCATCTTAAATTAAATAAATATGTCATCAACATAGATAATATTTGACAAGGGCAGTCTATAAAGATTGCCCTTGTTTTTTTGTTAGTGAAAAAAAACTGCCATATCTTCCAGCAGCGCTGCAACTCTCACATTTAGAGCACAATAAAGGCTGGAAGATTTGCTTTAAAAAGCGAAATCTTCCAGCCTATCTTCCAGTTATAATTTTACTCCCACTCGATTGTTGATGGCGGCTTAGACGAGATGTCGTAGCATACGCGGTTGACGCCGCGCACCTTGTTGATGATCTCGTTAGACACCTTAGCCATGAAGTCGTAAGGCAGGTGAGCCCAGTCGGCTGTCATAGCGTCGGTAGAGGTAACGGCACGGAGAGCAACGGGGTGCTCGTATGTGCGCTCGTCGCCCATTACGCCTACTGAGCGTACGGTAGAGAGGAGCACTGTGCCTGCCTGCCAAATCTGGTCGTAGAGCGAAACCTCAATCTCGCCGTCGTGCATGTCGGCAGGGACGCCGGCAGCAAGTACGCGACGTGCGTCATCGCCAGAGAGCTTTGTCTTATACTCGCGCAGACCGCGGATATAGATGTCGTCGGCATCCTGGAGGATGCGTACCTTCTCGGGAGTGATGTCGCCAAGGATGCGCACAGCCAAGCCCGGTCCTGGGAACGGATGGCGTGTGATGAGGTGCTCGGGCATGCCCATTGAGCGACCTACGCGGCGAACCTCGTCCTTAAAGAGCCACTTGAGCGGCTCGCAGAGCTTGAGGTTCATCTCCTTAGGCAGACCACCTACGTTGTGGTGGCTCTTGATTACCTTGCCTGTGATGTTGAGCGACTCGATGCGGTCGGGGTAGATTGTGCCCTGAGCAAGCCACTTTGCGCCGGTCTGCTTCTTAGCCTCAGCGTTGAACACCTCAACGAAGTCGCGACCGATGATCTTGCGCTTCTGTTCGGGGTCGGTAACGCCTGCGAGGTCTGAGAAGAACTTCTCGCTTGCGTCTACGCCGATAACGTTAAGACCGAGACACTTGTAGTCTTCCATTACGTCGCGGAACTCGTTCTTGCGGAGCATGCCGTGATCGACGAAGATACATGTGAGGTTGCTGCCGATAGCCTTGTTGAGGAGTACGGCTGCTACGCTTGAGTCGACACCGCCCGAGAGTCCGAGGATCACCTTGTCGTCGCCGAGCTGCGCCTTGAGCTCAGCTACGGTTGTCTCTACGAACGAGTCGGCGCTCCAGTCCTGACGGCTTCCGCAGATGTCTACCACGAAGTTCTTCAGGAGCTGTGTGCCCTGCAGCGAGTGGAACACCTCGGGGTGGAACTGCACTGCCCATACCGGCTGCTTTGTAGAAGCGTAAGCTGCATACTTCACGTTGGCTGTAGAAGCGATGCACTTAAAGTCTTCTGGGATGGCGGTGATGGTGTCGCCGTGGCTCATCCATACCTGCGAGTTCTGCACGAAGCCTTTGAACAAGGGGTTCTCGGCGTCGAAGTGCTCGAGGTTGGCACGTCCGTACTCGCGAGAGTCGGCTGCCTCCACCTTTCCGCCGCCGGCGTAAGAGATGTACTGTGCGCCGTAGCAGATGCCAAGCACCGGGATGCGTCCTACGAACTGGCTAAGGTCTACCTTGAACGCCTCCTTGTCGTGAACCGAGAAGGGGCTTCCGCTGAGGATGACGCCGATGACAGAGGGGTCGTCCTTCGGGAACTTGTTGTAGGGCATAATCTCGCAGAAGGTATCAAGCTCGCGCACACGGCGGCCAATGAGCTGCGTGGTCTGCGAACCGAAATCAAGAATTATTATCTTCTGTTGCATTACTTTGGTTGGTTTTATTGTTTGTATTCGATGTTTCTTTTTTCTTCTTTAGGCGGCGATTAAGCCGAGGGAAGGCGGCGGTTAAGCCGAAGGTAGGCAGCGTTTAAGCCGAGGGTAGGCGGCGTTTAAGCCGAACTAAGCCTTCTCAAGCCTTCCTAAGCCCTTGGGGGATAGGCCGAACTAAGCCTTGTGATTCTCAAGCCCTCCCCGACGGGGAGGGTTGGGAGGGGCTTTTTACTTTTAACAGGAACTCCTCTGCTTGTGCCAGCGTGTCGAGTTTGCCGATATCCATCAGCAGGAGGTTGTCTTTGGCGAAGCCTTCGATGCGATGGGTGGCGCAGGTCTGCAGGTAGAAGTCGATGATGCTGAAGCGGTCGGGGAACTGCTGCATCAAAGGCAGCATACGGGGCGAGAGGGCGTGTATGCCGGCGAAAGCGTACATGCGGCAAGCCTTAGGGTCGAGGTCGGGGTACGGACTCTTCACTTCGCCCGTGGCGATATTGGTCCAACCGACGAGGCGCATCGTGTCGTCGAAGAGCAGATAGCGCTGCGTCTTGCGCTCACTCACGAGGAGCAACGCGTCGGGAGCGTCAGCTGAAGTCGGAGTTGAAGCGTCAGCCTTGAGCAGTCCGCCGGCGCGCTGATAGAAGCGTCGCAGGTCTACGTTGCTCAGGATGTCCACGTTATGTATGAGTATCGGGGCGTCGGGGGCGAAGAGCTGTGCGGCATGCTTTATGCCACCGCCCGTCTCGAGCAGTCCGGCTGACTCGTCGGAGATGCGTATATCGAGCCCGAAGTTGTCGTTTTCTGTAAGATAGTCGATTATCTGTTGCGCAAAGTGGTGCACGTTGACAACAATGCGGTCAACGCCAGCCTCAGAGAGATTTTGTATTACGTGCTTTATGAGCGGCTCACCACCTACCCTCACCAACGCCTTTGGCATAGTGTCGGTGAGCGGTTTAAGGCGAGTGCCCATTCCTGCCGCGAAAATCATTGCTTGCATCATAGATGTCGTTATAAATATGTTGCCTACAAAATTACTCAAAATCCGCCAAACAGCAAAACGAATGCGCTATAAATTCTACAGAAGTGTCTGCTCTATGCCTTGCTCTCTGTGGCAGACGTGCACTTCTATTCCGAACTTCTCGTGCAGATGCTCAGCGAGATGCTGCGCCGAGTAGACGCTGCGATGCTGTCCACCGGTGCAACCGAAGGAGAACATCAGGTCGGTGAAGCCGCGGTCGATGTATCGCTGCACGTGTGCGTCGGCGAGCTTGTATACGCTGTCGAGGAAGGTGAGTATCTCGCCGTCATCCTCGAGGAATCGTATCACGGGCTCGTCGAGTCCGGTGAGTTTCTTGTAGGGCTCATAGCGTCCGGGGTTGTGCGTAGAGCGGCAGTCGAACACGTATCCTCCGCCGTTGCCCGACTCGTCGGCTGGTATGCCCTTGCGATAGGAGAAGCTGAAGACGCGCACGCGCAGCGGTCCCTTGCCGTCGTACTTGGAGAACGTAGCTGGTCCGTCCTGCGGATGAGCCGCGTAGACGTTCTTGTCGGTGGTCTTGTAGCCGTCGGCGCGCGACACAGCCGGCTCCTCGATATGAGCGTAGCGCGGCATCTCGGTGAGTCGGCGCAGCATGTCCATCATGTACGGATAGGGGAACACCTGCTCGCCCAGCTTAAGCAGCGCACGCAGGTTGTCCATAGCCGGCGGAATGGAGTCGAGGAAGTGCTTCTTGCGCTCGAAGTAGCCGCGGAAACCGTATGCGCCGAGCACCTGCAGTGTGCGGAAGAGCACGAAGAGGCTCAGTCGGTGGACGAAGTGGCGCAGCGACGGCACCTCGGTGTACTGCTTCAGCGCGTCGTAGTATTCGGCTACGAGTTCGCGGCGCAGCTTGTCGCTGTAGCGTGCCGACGCCTGCCAGAGGAACGAGGCGAGGTCGTAGTAGAACGGACCGCGTCTGCCGCCCTGGAAGTCGATGAAATGCGGATTGCCCTCGGCGTCGAGCATCACGTTGCGCGCCTGGAAGTCGCGGTAGAGGAACGAGTCGATGTTCTCGGCGGTGAGGTCCTTGGCGAAGAGGCGGAAGTTAGCCTCGAGCTTCAGTTCGTGGAAGTCGAGACCCGAAGGCTTCAGGAAGCAATACTTGAAGTAGTTGAGGTCGAAGAGCACGCTGTCCTCGTCGAACTCGGGCTGCGGATAGCAGTTCTGCCAGTCGAGTCCGCGCGCTCCGCGTATCTGTATGTTCGGCAACTGACGTATGGTGGCTTTCAGCAGCTGCTTCTCGTGCTGGTTGTATCTGCCGCCTGCCTCGCGTCCGCCGCGTATGGCGTCGAAGAGCGAGGTTGAGCCGAGGTCGGTCTGCAGATAGCGCAGTCCGTCGGCGCTCTGTGCGAGTATGTGCGGCACGGGCAACTGGCGCTGCTCGAAGTGCTCGGCGAGATAAACAAAGGCGTGATTCTCGTCGCGACTGGTGCCTACGACGCCGATGACGGTGGTGCCGTCCTCAGAGGTGAAGCGGTAATACTGGCGGTTGCTGCCGGCTCCGGCGAGCTGCTCGGTGCTGACGGGTTCCGCCCCACTCCATTCTGTATATAGTTTAATGAGTTTCTCCATCTTCTTCCTTTTTCTTTTTTCCGTAATACTGCTCGTCCTTCTTCTTCACCCAAGCCGTGAGGTAGGCGTCGAGGGCGTAGAGCAGCAGAGCCACGCCGATGGTCATCGACCACGAGCGCGAGAGTATGTATGTTCCTGCTACGATGATGGCGCAGCAGACTACTATCTTCTTTTCCATTGTTGTTCGGTTGATGTTCTGGTTTTGGCGACGTCGCAGGTTTTTATAGTTCCAAACGATAGGCTACGCTGAACGTGAACACACGGTTCTTCGACGACTCGAAGCCGTCAATGTTCTGGAACTGTGTGAGTCCGATGTTATAGCGCGCGTCGAGGATGACGTTAGAGAACTCGTAGCTCACACCGACGGGAATAGCGAATGTCACTTTTGTAAGCGTTGAGTTCAGGTCATATTTCACGTGTTCGGGTTTCTCATACTTCACGTCATCTTTCGTCATCGTGTACTGCTGCTCGGTGTACTTCATCTTGCCCGAGAGCGAGAAGCCTATCTGCACACCGGCTTTAACGGCAAAGCCCGTACCGAGGTAGGCGTTGAGCATCAAAGGCACGTTGATGTAATGGAGCTGCGTGCTCCAGTCGCTGTAGCCCGTGCCTTTGTACACGCCTTCCGACACCTGCACCTTGTAGCCGTCGTTGCCGTACTTGGCGCCTTGCTGCACGTACTGCGCACCGATGGTGGCAGAGAGGCTGGGCATGAACTGCCAGTCGATGTCGACACCTGCCATCAGGCCTGCCTTGTAGCGTGCCGAGTAAGTCATGTTGTCGCCGACTCCACCGGCTATATAAATATTGTCGCCGGGCAGATTGGCGAGAACCACACCCACACGTGGCAGCACGGATACGGTGCCGACCTTTGGTTGTGCCATTGCCGGCAGCACGCCTGCGGCAAGGCCCAACAATATTGTTCTTTTCTTCATTTCTTTCATGTTCGTTTACGTTTTCACTTTCTGAATAATAAACGCCGAACAGCCGTTATTATTGTGTTCGGGCGCGTGGTTTAACCAACTTGTTGTCAGCCCACCCGCACATTAATTTGCCGTCAGCCCACCACGAGCGAGAAACGCAGTCCTAACGCAGAGGCTATCTGCAGGAACGTAGACATCTGCATGTCGCTGTTGCCACGCTCTATAGTAGATATATACTCGCGCTTCTTGCCAATCTTGTCGGCAAGCTGCTGCTGCGTAAGCTTCTGGCGCTTGCGCTCTTCTTTCAGCAACTCGGCGTAATACCACGCCTTGGCGCGTGCCTCGAAAGCATCGCGCGAAGGGGTGCCGGGTGCGCCGTATCTCTCATTGAGTCTGTCATTTACTTTCGGCAGACTCTTCCATTTCTCATCACTAACGTTTATCATAAACTACATATGACTTTTCGTATCTTTTCTATTCCCATGCCGCAAATGTAACAAATTAATTCCATAAAAGCAAGCATTTGATACGAAAAAAGGTGTCCCATGACTTCACAGTCTTGGAACACCCGTTGTTGTATATATTTCGATACAAGAAATTAGTCTTTGTTGCTGCGCTTGCGGCTGAGATGGTCGAGAATGACCTTGCGCATACGCATGCTCTTCGGAGTAACCTCCACGAGCTCGTCGCCCTTGATGTACTCGAGGCACTCCTCAAGACTCATCACCACCTTCGGTATCACGCGCGCCTTCTCGTCAGAACCGCTGGCACGAACGTTGGTGAGCTGCTTTGCCTTCGTAACGTTGATGACGAGGTCGTTGTCGTGAACGTGCTCGCCTACCACCTGACCTGCGTACACTTCCTCACCCGGATCGATGAAGAACTTGCCGCGATCCTGCAGCTTGTCGATAGAGTAAGCATAGGCTGTGCCGGTCTCGAGCGCAATCATCGAACCGTTCATACGGCGTGTAATCTCGCCCTTGTACGGCTGGTACTCCTTGAAGCGGTGGGCCATGATAGCCTCGCCCTGGCTCGCTGTGAGCACGTTGGTGCGCAGACCGATAATGCCGCGCGACGGTATATCGAACTCGATGTCTACGCGGTCGCCGAGGGTCTGCATAGATGTCATCTCGCCCTTGCGGCGTGTCACCATATCAATCATCTTGCTCGAGAACTCCTCGGGCACGTTGATAGTAAGTTCCTCGATAGGCTCGCACTTCACACCGTCAATCTCCTTGTAGATTACCTGCGGCTGACCTACCTGAAGCTCGTAGCCCTCGCGACGCATTGTCTCGATGAGCACAGAGAGGTGGAGCACACCGCGTCCGCTTACGATCCACTTATCCGTGGTGTCCTCGAACGGACGCACGCGCAGCGCAAGGTTCTTCTCAAGCTCCTTCTGCAAGCGGTCGTTGATGTGGCGTGATGTAACGAACTTGCCTTCCTTACCGAAGAACGGCGAGTCGTTGATGGTGAAGAGCATACTCATGGTAGGCTCGTCGATAGCAATAGGAGGCAGCGGCTCGGGGTTCTCGAAGTCGCAGATGGTGTCGCCGATTTCGAAGCGCTCCAGACCTACGATGGCGCAGATGTCGCCAGAGTGAACCTCGTCTACCTTCTTCTGTCCCATTCCCTCGAACACGTGTATTTCCTTGATGCGTGTCTTCTCCTGAGTGCCGTCGCGGTGAGAGATGGTTATGTTCATGCCTTCCTTGAGCGTGCCGCGGTGAACGCGACCTACGGCGATACGACCGGTGTAGCTTGAGTAGTCGAGCGATGTGATGAGCATCTGCGGCGTACCATCAAGCACTTTCGGTGCGGGTATCACTTCTACAATCTTGTCGAGCAGATAGTCGATATTGTCTGTCGGGGCGTTATAGTCCTCAGCCATCCAGCCGTTCTTTGCCGAACCGTAAACAACGGGGAAGTCGAGCTGGTCTTCGGTAGCGTTGAGTGAGAACATGAGGTCGAACACCATTTCGTACACTTCCTCTGGGCGGCAGTTGGGCTTGTCAACCTTGTTCACAACAACGATCGGCTTCAGACCGATCTGAAGCGCCTTCTGCAGCACGAAGCGTGTCTGCGGCATCGGTCCTTCGAATGCGTCAACAAGCAGAATACAACCGTCTGCCATGTTGAGCACGCGCTCTACCTCACCACCGAAATCGGAGTGACCCGGGGTGTCAATAATATTGATTTTTGTGCCTTTCCAGTTGATTGAAACGTTCTTGGAAAGGATAGTTATTCCTCGTTCTCGTTCCAGGTCGTTGGAGTCCAATACCTGGCCACTGTTATCCTGGCCGTCACGGAACAGCTTGCCCGCCAACATCATCTTGTCGACAAGCGTGGTCTTTCCATGGTCGACATGGGCGATAATCGCAATGTTTCTAATATCTTGCATTTTATATACCTTAAAAAACTTCTGCAAAGTTACTACTTTTTTTTCAGACAAGTAGTATAAATACAAAAAAAATCCCGCGTTCTCTTTGAGTACGCGGGACCTTGTTTCCTTTGTGCGGATTACTTACGGAGGCCGAGGGCCTTGATGATTGCACGGTAGCGATTGATGTCGCGGTCGTACAGATAGTTAAGCAATGCGCGGCGCTTTCCTACCAGCTGTGTCAAAGAACGTGCGGTAGTATAATCTTTACGGTTCTTCTTAAGATGTTCCGTCAAATGGGAAATACGGTATGAGAACAATGCTATCTGGCTCTCAGCTGAACCAGTATCAGTGTTAGACTTTCCGTACTGTCCAAAGATCTCTTGTTTTTTTGCCTGATCTAAATACATAGAACTTTAAAAATTAAATTGTTATTTGTGCAAAATGCGGGTGCAAAGGTACGACTTTTTATTGAAAGTCAGACCATTTGCACCCGCATTTAATTTATATCTTAACTATTTTTTGCAAATTACTTCACTACAACCTTCTTGCCGTTCTGGATGTAGAGACCCTTGTTGAGGTTCTGGAGGCTCTTGCCTACGTACTGTCCGTCTACGGTATATACGCGGTTGTCTGCCTTTGCGCCTTCAACTGTTACGAGACCGATGCCTGCAGCAGGGTCGCCTACGTAAGCTGTGTTAGACACGTCAGACTCGCCGTTAGCGTAAACCACGATTACGTTGTACTTGTGGTTGCCTGCGCCGTAGCCGTTGTCGTTAGCGTAGTTGTCGTCGGTCCAGGTTGTGGTCTTGCTGTCGAGCTTCTTAACGAGAACGCCGTCGCGATATACGTTGTAGCCCATTACACGCAAGCCGCCTGCACGGTATGTAACATCGTCAACACATACACGGTCGGGCTCGTAGTTGTAAGATGTCAACGAACCAGTGCTTGTGTGTACGATAGCGAAGTACTTAGCACCCTCAGGAAGGTCGATGTTGTACTGCTTCCAGTCGTAAACAGCCTCGTAAGAGTCCTTGTTGATCTTGATGAACGAGTTGGGGTTGGTGTCGTCCTCAGAGTAGTAGAGGTCGAATGTCTCAGGACCTGAGTTCGGATACTGCTCGCCGCGGCTTACCTCGTCGCCAGGAGCGTTAACCCAGAACGAAACGGTCTGCTCCTCGCCCGAAAGCTCCGGAGTGATGAGCCAGTTGTTGGTAGGTGTGCCGGTGTCGATTGTGGTGCCGGTTGACATCATCGACTGCTCGCCAGAGTGAGGCGCGAAGATGTCTGCAAACATCTGCCAGTTGCTGCCTGTGATGCCGCTCACCTGCCACGGGTTAAAGACGATGTAAGCCTGTGCTACGCCTGAGTTCGGGTGCTGGATACCACCGAAGGTATATACAGTGCCCTTGTCGCCGTCGTAGAGTGTCCAGTCGCCTACGTTGTTGATAGACCACGGTGTGTATGTCTCGAAGTCGTCCTTAACCACAGCGCCGTCAACATTCATCGACGACCATGTGAGCACGCCCTTGGCTGAAGCAGCGAGGTCGCTGACTGCCGGAAGCGGCGACTTAACGATGCCTACTGTTGCCTCATCAGTCTTGTTGTTGTCCTGGAATGCGTCTGCAGCCCACTCTACTTCGCCGCTCACCTTGAAGCTCTTTGCGCCGAGTTTCGGTGTGAATGCGAACTCGTATGTAGCTTGTGCGTTCGGCTCGAGGTCTTCACCCTCTTCTGTCTCATACTTCTTGCCGTCTACATAGAGGTGTACCTTGTAGCCGCTTGCCTTTGCTGTGCCGAGGTTAGTAACCTTTACGTTCACTACAGTCACCTTGCCGTTCTGCACGTGTGCAGGAGCATCGAGCTCAGCAGAGAGGTTGTTGTCGACAGCGTCGTAAATCTTGATATTGTCGATTAAGAGGCTTGTAGAAAGTCCTTCTGCGTAGAAGTAAGGACGGATGTAGCCGTTCTCTACGCCTGCGTTGCTAACGCCAGCGAGGTCGAACGATACAGAACGCCAGCCAATTGAACCGCTGAGCTTGCTGTAATCGACGGTTCCTACTTCCTTCATCTCCTGACCGTTGCGGTTAACCTTTACGGTTATCTTGCCGTCGGTGCCAGGATATGCGTAGTACCAGAATACGAGCTGCGGGTTGCCTGCCTTAGAGATGTCTACCTTCGGACCCTGGATGCAAGCCAAAGTGCTGCCTGTTGACGGGTTGAACACGAGTGCGCCTGCGTCGTCGTCCTGGCTGTCTTCTGAAAGACCGAACTTGCCTGAACAGTTGGCGTCGATAATCCACGGACCCTTCTGAAGGCTCTTGTTAGCGAACGACTCGTAGTAAGGAATCGGGTGTGCCAGACCAATGACGAATGCTTCACGTCCATAGTCGCTGACTACGGCTGTGTCGGATGTCGGGCTGTCTACGAAGGTCTGAAGTGCATACTGCACAGCACCCTGAGCACCGTCGTAGTTAACATCGTTTACAACACACTTTGTAGTTGTAAGACCTTGCTCCACCGGCTGAAGATAACCATAATAAAGTGTATTCACGCAGTATTCTGCTGTCTTCGGATCTACATATCCACCATGCATACCAACTTCTGAAACGGGGTCCCATGTGATGGTAGCCTTGCCGTTGAGGTGGTCGTAGATCTTGATGTTCTGCGGAGGAAGCGGACGGTCGTAACCAACATACACCTTCTTTACAACTTCGTCGCTACGCAAGTCGTTGGCTGTAGCTACTACGCTGTATGAATGTTCGCCGGTAACTACCTCGTCGTCCTGCCACTCTATCTTTGTGCCTACAGCAGGAGCGTCGTAGTTCTTCACCTGCACATAGTCGCGATAGAGCTGAACGCGTGTAAGACCAGAGAGCTTATTGCCTGCATAGTCGGTAGACGGTGTTGTGAACGACACCTTAGCCGACACTTTACCCTTGGCGCCAACCTCTACGTTGAGGTCGTTTACTGCTGCCGGGCGCACAGCCAAAGCTGCCTCGGCAAACACCTTCACCGGAAGGAGAAGGAGATAAGCGCGCTGGTTGCTGGTGCAATGGAACGCTACGCGATACTTACCGGTTGTAGGAGCAATGAACTCGCCTTCAACTGGTGTAGCGCTACCGACGCCGTATGTAGCAGAGATGGTGTAGTCGCCTACAACCTTGTATGTTGTGGGGTCGTCGCCTGTGCCGACAGCCACAGACAACTGCTGTGCACCGCCTGCAGCCTTGAAACCGCCAGTCTCAATCTTATAAGTCTTGCCTGCCTCGAATGCCAAGTACGGACTAACGAGCCAGTCGTCGGCATCCTGCTTTTGCGTAGTGCCTACATAACTAATGAAACTGCCGGGCACGTCGTTGCTGAATCCCCAAGTGATGCCGTCGTTGTTCTTGTCTTCAACGGTCCACTCCTTGGTAGACAGCACAGTCGGGTCGTTCCAAAGACATGAATACGGGATGTCGTACGGTCCGCCCGTAGACGGAGTCTGCGCGTTTGTTGCCGACGGAACCAACGTTGTGGCTGCCAGCACCGCAGAGAGAAGTACTCTAAGTGTTTTTCTCATAATCATATTGTTTAAGTTATTTATCTTATTAATTAACTCTCTCTAATTATTATACATTATATTATATATACGAGTGCGGTTGCAGCGCAATCTTCGCACCTTTTTATATATAGGGGTGCGGTTGCAGAGCAACTTGCGCACCCCTTTTTGTTTCTAATTACGAAATAGAAGTTAGGATTCTTACTTGTTCAGATATTTCTTGCCGTTGCGGATTACGAGGCCCTTTGTGTCGTCAGCCACGCGCTGTCCGCCGATGTTGTATGTCTTGCCGTCGCGTGCCACGTTAACTGTCACGCCGTTGACGCCTGCCTCTGCATTGCCCTGCAGAACCTCGATAGGATATGTCGACTTGCAGGTCTTGCCCTGAACGTGGAGCTCGCACTTGCGTCCGCTAACGCCCTCAGGCAGCGGGTCGCATACCACCTTGAGCACGGTGATGTCGTATTCAGCCCATGTCTTTGTGTCGGCAGTGATTGACTTAACCCAGTCGGCGTCGCAAGTTACGGTGTAGTTAGGCTCGTTGTTGGCGTCGAACCAGCTGTCGTTAGTCTTGATAGCCGGACCGTCGAAGACCAAATCGCCAGGAATGAGAGTCTTGCCGCTTGTGCCGTCGTTGTCCATCTTCACAACGCCGTAGTTCTCCTCACGTCCGTTGAGGACGTAGTACATCGGGTTGCAGTAGTCGTACTTAGCCGAGAACGACACCTTCAGCGCAACGTCCTTGTAGAGGCTGAAGAAAGCCGGACTGCCGTCCTTGCTCCACATGCCTACAGCCGAGTCGAAGTTGTCGTAATAGTAAGGCAACTCGCTGACCTCAAAGCCGCAGTCGATGCCTTCCTTGTCGAGTCCGTCGATAACTACGTAGAACGGCTCGTCGATTGTGAAGCGCTCTGCCTTGCCCTCAGCGTTCTTCTTTGTGAACACGAGTGTGAAGGCGTTGTAGCTTGTGTTATCGTCGTACGGAACGCTGCCTACGTCGATAGTCTCAGACTCTGTAGCTGTGAGTTCGTAGAGAATCTTTTCGCCAGGAATGCGCTGGCCGTCCTGCTCTATCACGTTGTGGATCTGCATACGCAGCGACTTGCCCTTCGCGATAGGATAATAGCCCTTAGAGATAACCGGAATGAAGATATCTTCTACGACCAGCGGAGCCATCGGTTTGTCGAAATACTGATAAACGCCGGTGGCGGTGTATTTAGCTCCGTCCTGTGTGAACGTACCCGAGCCATATACGTACTCGTTGTCCATGCCACCGAAGAACAATTCGCTAACCTGGTCCATAGTGTATGAAAGCGGAGTCACGCGGCGGTTAGCTTGGTCGATACCAGAATATACGCGCGGATAATAGTACATCAAAGCCAATGATTCGTGTTTGCCTGGGTCGCCGGGGTTGCCGAAGTAAGGATTCTCAGAAGCAAGGAGGAACGAGTCGGTATTGCAAACAAGTGTTGGAACAGCGTCGCTTCCATCAAACAGACTCTTCAAGTTGAAGTCGCCGTTTGCGTCAATCTTATAATAATAATCTGTTTTGCTTGAGCAATCGTTAACAGTTACATCGCCGTAATAGTCGAAGGTGTTCTGATGCCAAACATAAGCATCCGAGCCCTGCTTCTTGAACTTTACGTCGTAAGCACCCGGAACATACATATACACTGTACCCCAAAGCTGACCTGTCTTATCAGAAGTCTGGAACAATGCACCTTCAGGACGCAAGTAATAGTTGCTTTTCTTCTCAGCGCGCAGCTTTGAAGGCTGAGCCTGTGCGTTAAGTGCTGGCACGAGGTGCTTGCCGAACTGGCGTGCGCTGAACGGAACGCCTTCAACAAACGGCTGTGCGTTGGCAGCTGTTGTTGCCATAACAAGAGCCGCAGTCAAAAGTAAAGATTTCTTCATAATTATGTTTGTATGATTATTAATTGATTGCTACAATTATTCTGCAAATATACTTATAATCATGTTTTTCGCCAAACAAAAGTTATCTTTTTTGAAAAAAATATTTATCGATTGATAGTTAGCAGTTTATATATGAACACATTGTTAGGATAAAAAAAACAGAGAGTTTCAAAGCTCCACCCTCCTACTGGCGAACGCAATCTGATTGGATGGCGAACGCAATCTGATCGGGCAGCGAACGCAATCTGATCGGGCGGCGAACGCAATCTGATCGGGCGGCGAACGCAATCTGATCGGACGGCGGACGCAATCCGATCGGGCGGCGGACGCAATCTGATCGGACGGCGTTCGGTATACGATGACAAAACGCAACAAACGGAGCAAAAAAAAGAGGGCGTGTCAAAACTACAGTTAGCTTTTTATCGCAATACTGTAGTTTTGACGCCCTCGATATTATGAGATTTCTCTCACTATATTATAAGATTTCTCTCAGCGGCACCATAACGAAGTCGCGCTCCTGCATGTGCGGATGCGGCAGCGTAAGGTCGGGCGTAGAGAGTTGCAGGTCGTCGTACATAAGGATGTCGATGTCGATGGGGCGGTCGTGATATTGTCCGTCTACCGACTTCTGCGTTCTGCCCAGCTCGCGCTCAATCTGCTTTGTTGCTTCGAGCAGTTCTGCGGGCTGCAAGGCGGTGAGCAGGCGCACGCACATGTTCATGAATCGGTTTGCCGACTCAAATCCCCACGGCTCAGTCTCGATGAACGACGACTGGCGGTCTACCGTTCCAGCGCGTTCGTTGAGCATCTCAATGGCGCTGCGCATCGTAGCCTCGCGGTCGCCGAGATTGGAGCCGAGCGAAAGATACACCTTGTGCATAAGTGCGGCTTAGTCGTTAACGATGAGCAGGGCGTCGCCGTACGAACCGAACTTGAAGCCGTGCTTAACGGCGAGGTTGTAAGCCTCCATTACGAGGTCGTAACCGCCGAAAGCGCATGTCTCCATGAGGAGTGTTGAGTACGGATGGTAGAAGTTAGAGATCATCGAGTCGGCGAGTCCGAAGTCGTACGGCGGGAAGATGAACTTGTTAGTCCAGCCGTCGTATTCCTTCAACATACCGTCGGTGCCGACAGCGGTCTCTGTAGCCTTAACGACGCTTGTGCCAACGGCGCACACGCGGTGACCAGCACGCTTCGTGTCGTTGACGAGCTTGCAGCAGTCGGCGTCTACACGCATCTGCTCCGAGTCCATCTTATGCTTTGTAAGGTCTTCCACTTCGATGTCGTGGAAGTTGCCCAAACCGCAGTGGAGCGTGATATAGGCGAAGTTGATGCCGCGAATCTCCATGCGCTTCATCAGCTCGCGCGAGAAGTGCAAGCCGGTAGCCGGAGCCGTAACGGCGCCCTCGTGCTTGGCGAAGATGCACTGGAAGTCGTCGAAGTCGTCCTCTGTGCTGCGCTTGTCGGGGCGGCGGTCGAGGATGTAGCGTGGCAGCGGAGCCTCGCCGAGAGCGTAAAGCTCGCGCTTGAACTCGTCGTGCGGACAGTCGTAGAGGAAGCGGAGCGTGCGTCCGCGGCTGGTTGTATTGTCGATAACCTCAGCCACCATAGTGCCCGAGTCGTCGAAGAACAGCTTGTTGCCGATACGTATCTTGCGTGCTGGCTCTACGAGCACGTCCCATAGGCGCATCTCCTCATTGAGTTCGCGCAGCAGGAACACCTCAATCTTCGCGTCGGTCTTCTCCTTTGTGCCGTAGAGGCGCGCGGGGAACACCTTTGTGTCGTTGAAGATGAACGTGTCGTGCTCGTCGAAGTAGTCGAGCACGTTGCGGAAGTCGAGATACTCGCCCTCGATGGGGTTGCCGTCGGCGTCTTTCTTGTACATTTCGATGGTCTGCGACTTCTTGTGCAGCACCATCAGGCGACACTCGTCACGACGTGTGATGCGGAAGGTCTCCTTCTCGCCTTTGTCGTTTTCGAACTCGCGGTAAATGCTATGCGGATAAAGAGCGATGAGCTCTTCTGGTAACTTAAACTTGAACTGTGATAACTTCATAGTAGTTTTTATTTATTCATCTTCACTGGTTTCTATTGTCTGATTGGCGAGCCACTCCTCGAACTTGTCGAGCTCGATGCAGTTCTCCACGCGCTGATCGCCAGAGCGTGTGCGGCAGAGAGCCATGAGATAGCCGCCGGAGTTGAGCGCACGACCGATGTCGCGTGCCAAGGCGCGGATGTATGTGCCCTTTCCACACGCCACACGTATCGACATCTGCATCGTTTCGGGGTCGAACGCCGTGAGCTCTATCTCGTCGATGTGTATCTGCTTCGGCTTCAGCTCCACGTCCTGACCCTTTCGGCGCAGGTCGTAGGAGCGCTGTCCGCCCACCTTGCACGCCGAGAATGTCGGCGGAATCTGCTCGATGTCGCCCACGAACTGCTTCAGAACTTCTTCTATGCGTTCGCGTGTGATACCGTCTGTGGGATATGTGGCGTTCACGGGATGCTCCATGTCGTAGCTGGGCGTTGTTGCGCCGAGCTGGATGGTGGCTGTGTACTCCTTGCCGTGCATCTGAAACTCCTCAATGCGCTTCGTGAACTTGCCGGTGCAGAGCACGAGCACGCCCGAAGCAAGCGGGTCAAGGGTTCCGGCATGGCCTATCTTTATCTTCTTCACCCCGAGGCGTACGCAGATGCGCTTTCGCACTATTGCCAAGGCACAGAAGCTGGTCATGCCAAGGGGTTTGTTTATGGCGATGACTTCGCCTTTGGTGAAATTCATTATTTGTTGTTGATTTTTATAGTAAAGAGCAAACGATGGTCACGGCACCTGCAATGGCGCAATATACGCCGAACCAAACGAGTTTGCCGCGCTTCACGATGTTGATCATCCACTTGCAGGCGATGCATCCGCTGACGAATGCAGCCACGAAGCCAACAACGAGGGGCAGTGTGTCGATGCCAGCGAACGCGTCTTCGCCCTTAGCTGCCTTCAAAACGTCGAGCAACGCCTCGCCGAGTATGGGCGGAATGACCATAAGGAACGAGAACTGGGCGAGATTCTCCTTCTTGTTGCCAAGCAGCAAGCCGGTAGCAATGGTAGAACCTGAGCGCGAGAGTCCGGGCAGCACGGCTGCAGCTTGGGCAAGACCGATGATGAAGGCGTCCTTCATAGAGATATGCTCGCGCTGACGCGGCTTGGCGAAATAGGAGAATGTGAGCAGCAAGGCTGTGAGAAGCAGACAGCAGCCCACGATGAGCAGACCCGAACCGAAGATTTCCTCGACATAGTCCTTGAAGAACACACCTACGATGCCTACCGGAATCATCGAAACGACGATATTGAGGAAGTATTTTGTCTCGGCGTTCATCTCGAACTTGAAGAGTCCTTTCAGAATCCAGTCGATTTCTTTCCACAGTATGACGAGGGTGCTGAGCACTGTTGCTACGTGCACCATTACGGTGAACGCAAGGTTGTCCTCGCCCTGCACACCGAAGAGTGCCGAGCCGATTGCGAGGTGGCCGCTGCTACTAACGGGCAAGTATTCTGTGAGTCCCTGGATAATGCCAAGGACCAATGCTTGTAACCAATCCATTTGTTAAATTATTAATTTTTAATTATTAATTATTAATTCGAGGGTGCCAGGGGTGATATCAGGGGGTGCAGTTGTCTCTCAGGGGGTGCAGTTGTCTCAACTGCACCAACCAAGTCGTTGGTGTCTTCAAAATGTTGGTGCAGTTGAGACAACTGCACCAACCTAGCGGCGGGTACATTCTTTTGTACCTTCAAATTAGTTGGTGCAGTTGAGACAACTGCACCCCCTGAGAGCACCCACTTAAGACTTATTCGTCCTTCGGCTTTTTGATTATGGCATATATAATCGAGATGAAGCCGAGGAAGCACACTACGGGTGCCACCTTCACGCGGCGCACGCTGAAGATATCGTTGTCGAAAACGGTCTCGTCGCTTCCACCACCGCTCATAAGTATAAAACCAAGGATTACAACCAACATTCCGACAGCCATCAGAATGAAGTTGATCTTACCGAATGCGTAATTTCTTTTATCCACTTTGTTTATATTTTAAATTGAATGAATATATTCTATCAAATAATGACTATATGTATAAGTAGTGTCTATATATAATATGTATATATAAGTAATGTCAACATCTCACCACCTCAACACATCAACATTATATCTTATACAAGTCGCCTGCCTTCATGCGCAGGAACTTGTTAACCGATATTATCGAGCAGATAGCCGTGATGAAGATACCGAATACAACCACCGTACCGGCTGTTATGGCGAGCACCTGCCACGTGATGAGGTCGAGAACGTCTGGCTCGTACATGAACAGAGCGTAGACAGCACCGCCAAGCACGCAGCACGCTATGAGCGCAGCGAGCAGACCGAGCAACACGTAGTGGCGCACGAACGGCGCACGGATGAAGCCCCACGACGCACCCACGAGTTTCATGGTGTGGATGGAGAAGCGGCGGGCATAGATGCTCAGACGCACGGTGTTGTTGATGAGCGAGAACGACACGATGGTGAGCAGCACGGCGAGCGCCAGCAGCACAAGACTTATCTTGGCGATGTTCTCGTTCACGCTGTCGATGAGGTCCTTCTGATACTTCACCTCACTCACCTTAGGGTAGGCTTTCAGCTCCTTAGAGATGAACTGCAGCGAGTCGCTATTGGCGTAGTCAGACTTCAGCGTTATCTCGATAGACGAGAGGAACGGGTTCACTTCGGCGAACTCGCGAGGGTCGGTGCCCAGCGCCTTGATGCCTTCGCGCAGCGCCTGCTCCTTACTGATGTACTGCAGCGAACAGATGTACGGGCGCGCCTGCAGCTTGTTGCAGAACTGATGAGCCTCGCCTGTCGTCATATCGTCCTGCAGCATCATCGTCACCACGATGTTCTGCTTCACATAGGCAGAAAGATTGCGGGCGGTGCACACTGAGAACACCACCAAACCTAACAGGATAAGCACCATTGCGGTGCTAATGCACAACGTTACAGCCTGCAATCCGTGACGACTGCGGGTCTTCTTGTTTTTCTTTCTCATTCCGAAAAGGCTATATTATACCAAATTTCCTGCAAAATAACAAAAAAATATCGGTTAAAAAGAGGGATTAACGTCAATTAACACCATACGTATGCCTTTAATAAAACAAACTATCTACCTTTGGATAACTATAAAAGCACACATAATGGCAACAATTCTCTATCCTTCGCCGATAGTCGGACCGATACACAGTCGGCGACTCGGCATTTCGCTCGGCGTGAACGTCAACCCGAGCGACGGAAAGATATGCACGTTCGACTGCATCTACTGCGAGGTGGGCTACAACCGCTTGCGCCGCCCTACTCTACCGCAACCTTCGCGCGAACTTATCGCAGAGCGGCTTGAGCAAAAGCTGAAGGAGATGCGCGCGGCGGGCTCGAAGCTCGACGTCATCACCTTCTCGGGCAACGGCGAACCGACAGCGCATCCCGACTTCCTGCCTATCATCGAGGACACGATACGTCTGCGCGACGCCTACTATCCCGAGGCGCGCGTGTCGGTGCTCACCAATTCTACGTTGGCGCACCGCCCCGACGTGCATCGCGCGCTGATACTCGTCGACAACAACATAATGAAGCTCGACACGGTCTGCGCTGAATATATTAATAAGGTGGACCGCCCCGTGCAACCGTCGTACGACGTCGAGAACATCATAAAGGAGATGGAATCGTTCGACGGACACTGCATCGTGCAGACCATGTTCATGCACGGCACGGACGACGCCGGCGCAAGTGTTGACAACGTTTCGGAGGCGTTCGTGGAGCCTTGGCTCGCCGCCGTTCGACGCATCAAGCCCAGCAGCGTGATGATATACACTATCGACCGCGAGACGCCTTGCCCCACTCTTCGCAAGGCTACGCACGCAGAGCTTGATGCAATTCGCGACAGAGTGATTGCCGCGGGCTTCGCTTGCACCGTCGGTTACTGAACACCTCAACATCTCAACACCTCAACATCACAACATCAAATCTCAACACCTCAACATCTCAACACCTCACCACAAAAAATAGCGGCAAGGTTGACGTCACGTCGACCTTGCCGCTTTCATTGAAATAACAACACTAATATATAAAAGGTATGAAATATATGTGTTTTGATGTTTCAGTTGTTCAGAACCAGCCGAAGCCGCATGGGGCTTACAGCTTGCTGATGATGCCGAGCTTAGTGCTCTCAAGGAACTTCACGATAGCCGTAATCTCCTTGCCTGCCGGCACCTGCTCCTTAATCTGATTGATTGCGTCGAACACGCTTGTCTGTCCGTGGAACACGAGGCGATAAGCGTTTGCGATATGACCAATCACCTTCTCGGTTGTGCCCGACGACTTCAGCAGCGTCTCGTTAACGCCAGCGTAGCGCACGGGGTTGTCCGTAGCCACGATGAACGGAGGCACATCCTTCGAGATACGCACACCGCCAGTCACCATCGACGCACCACCGATGCGCACGTTCGAGTTGACGATGACGCCAGAAGAGAAGATTGCTGCGCTGTGAACCTCACAGTCGCCTGCCACCTTCGTACCATAACCGAATGTTATGTAGTCGTCAACCTTCGTGTCGTGCGAGATATGCACGCCCTCCATGAAGAAGTTGCGGTTGCCGATGCGTGTCTCGCCGTTGGTAAATGTAGCGCGGTTAACAACCACATTCTCACGGAAGATGTTCTCGTCGCCGATGACGAGGCGTGTAGCCTCACCCTTATGGTTGAAGTCCTGCGGCTCAGCGCCGAGCACCGTGTTCTGATAAACCTTGTTGCCACGGCCCATTATTGTGCCGCGCATGATGCTCACGTAAGGATAGATTACGCAGTCGTCGCCGATAACCACGTCGTCCTCGATGTATGCGAACGGATAGATCGTAACGTTCTTGCCAATCTTCGCACCCGGAGCTATATATGCTTTTTCACTAATCATAATTTTGAGTTTTGAGTTTTAATATCTTCCTCCGCCGAGTGCATAGTAGAGGTTAACCACAGCCTGCATCTTGTAGAAGTCGTCCTGCACCTTCGAGAGCTCTGCGTTGAGCAGACTCTGCTGTGCGGTGATTATCTCAAGATATGTAGCCGATCCGTCGTTGAAGAGCATCTTGTTGTACTCTACGTTCTTCTTCAGACTCTCCACCTGCTTAGCCTCCAGCGCGCTCTTCTCTGCCGAAGAGTTGTAGAGCACGAGAGCGTTGCTCACCTCCGAGCCTGCTGAAAGCACAGCGTTCTGCCATGTGTTGAAAGCCTGCTCCTGCTTTGACTTAGCCACCTTCAAGCCAGCCACGAGCTGACCGTGAGCGAAGATAGGCTGAACGAGCGAGCCGACAGCCGAGAGCAACCACTTGCCCGGGTTGGTGATGCCCATACCGCCAGAGTTGGTGAAGGCGCCAGTGCCCGAGATGGTGATGTTCGGATAGAACTTAGAGCGTGCTGTGTTCACGTCGTAGAAGCACTGTGCGAGCGACATCTCTGCATAGTGAACGTCTGGACGGTTGGCAAGCAACTGCAAGCCGATGCCTGTAGAGAACTCCGACGGCAACTGCTGTCCTTCGAACGTGCCGCGTGCGATGGTCTGCGCCTGCTGACCGAGCAGCAGCGAGAGCGAGTTCTCCGTCTCGCGAATCTGACGCTTCAGTTCCGTTGCCTGAGCCTTAACCGAATACATGTTAGCCTCAGCACTCTGCACGCTTGTCTCCTTCACGCGGCCAAGCTCCTTCTGAATCTTCATGATGTTCCATGTCTCCTCAGTTAGCTTCGACATATTGTCTACCACCTGCAGCTGCTTGTCGAGCATGAGCAGCGTGTAGTACAAGTTGGCGATGTTAGAGATAACCTTTGTCTGCACTACGAGCTGATAGTCTTTCGTAGCGAGCAGCGCCATCTGTGCCGAACGCTTCTGGTTGAGAAGGTTGCCGAAGAGGTCTACGCTCCACGATGCGGTAATAGGCAGCGTGTAGGTCTTCGTAGCGGGGTTGCCGTCCCAAGAAGCGATTGTACCTTGCGGCGAGAAGGTGAAGCCCGGCACGAAAGCGAGCTTAGCCACCATGAGCTGGTCCTCAACCATCTTCACGTTGAGAGCGGCGTTGAGCAGGTTGGTGTTGCTCTTCAAGCCCTGCTCGATGAGCGACTGCAACTGCGGGTCAGTGAACACCGTGCGCCAGGCGAGGTTGCCGAAGCTTGTGGTGTCGGTGACAGCGAGTGTGTCGGTGCTGCTCTGCACGTCGCGTACGAGTCCCGTGGTGTTCACCTCGGGACGCTCGTACTTATTGTATATTCCGCAGCTGGTCATCAGCAATGCGCCAGCGGCGAGAAGCATTATTTTTTTCATGTTCATCTGTCTTATTTTGAAGTCTTTTCAATCTGATCCTGCAGCGCACCTGCCACGTACGGGTTGGTGTACTGGCGAATCTCGGTGTCTACATCAGCTCTGTCGTTCTCGAACTCGATAGGCTTGATCTTCTCCTGCAATGTCTGGAAGATGTAGAACAACGCCGGCACTACCATAATCTGGCAGAGCATACCGATAAGCATACCGCCTACGGCTGCAGCGCCGAGTGTCATGTTGCCGTTGTAACCTACACCCCAAGGCATGAGCAGCGGGAGCAAACCGATAATCATAGCCAGAGAGGTCATAAGGATAGGACGCAGACGGGCTGCAGCGCCGAGCACTGCCGACCAAGATATAGCCATACCGGTCTGACGGCGTTCGAGGGCGAACTGCACGATAAGGATGGCGTTCTTAGCGAGAAGACCCATAAGCATGATGAGCGCAATCTGCATGTAGATGTCGTTGTTCTTGCCAAACATGTTGGTGAAGAGGAAGGCTCCTGCCAGACCGAACGGGATGGAAAGGATTACGGACAGCGGCAGAATGTACGACTCGTACTGTGCCGAGAGGATGAGGTATACGAAGGTCAAGCAGAGCACGAAAACGATAGCAGTAGAGTTTGACGACTCCTGCTCGGTACGTGTCAAGCCCGAGAACTCGTATGTGTAGCCTGCCGGCAGCGTAGTCTTCGCTACCTCTGCCATAGCGTTGATAGCGTCGCCCGTAGAGTAGCCCTCAGCAGCCGAAGCGTTCACGTTGATAGAGGTGAAGAGGTTGAAGCGGTCGATCTCCTGCGGACCGTATACACGGCTCAGGTTCACGTACTCCTTGATAGGAGCCATCTCGCCAGCAGAAGTGCGCACGTAGATGTTGTCCAGACTCTTCAGGTCTGCACGATCCTGCGGTGCCGACTGGATGTATACACGGTAGAGCTTACCGTAAGCGTTGAAGTTAGACGCATACATACCGCCGTAGTAGCCCTGCATTGTGGTGAGCACTGTAGACGGGTCGATGCCGCTCTGCTTACACTTAGCCACGTCAACATCAATCTTGTACTGCGGATACTTGGTGTTGTACGATGTCATGGCGTTCGAAATCTCCGGACGCTTGTTAAGCTCTGCGATGAACTTCTGTGTGATGTCAAAGAACTTGTTGACGTCGCCACCCGTGCGGTCCTGCATTGAGAACGTCATACCGTTGGTTGCAGAGAAGCCCTGCACCATAGGCGGCTGGAAGGCAAGAATCTGCGCGCCCTTGATGGCTGCGGTCTGCTTGTATATCATACCGAGCACCATAGTAGAACCGAGGTTGTGCACGCCGATGTACTTCAGCGGACCTTCTGCCTTCTGACGCTCCTCGAAGCTCTTCAGCTTGATAATGAATGTACCCTGGTTAGAGCCCTGACCAGCGATGAAGTTGTAGCCCGTGATACGCATACGGCTGGCGATAGCCGGGTTGGTAGCGAGCATGCGGTCTACCTGGTCCATCACCTCGTTGGTCTTCTTCATAGAGGTTCCCGGAGGTGTTGACACTGTACAGAATACTGTGCCGGTATCCTCGTCAGGAACGAGGCCTGTCTTTGTTGTGCCCATGAGCACAGCCATTGCAGCGATAGCCACTACGACTGTACCGATTGCGATAAACGGGCGCTCAACGAGGCGGCGCACACCCTTTGTATACTTCTCCTGCACCTTGCCGTATGCGGCGTTGAACGATGCGTGGAAGCGGTCTACCATCGACATCTTGCGCTCCTTGCCTTCTTCGTCCTTCGGCTTCAGCAAGATGGCGCAGAGAGCCGGTGAGAGGGTCAAGGCGTTAAGTGCCGAGATGATGATAGAGATAGCCATAGTGATACCGAACTCGCGGTAGAACGCACCTGACGTACCACCCATGAACGATACGGGGATGAACACCGACGCCATAACGAGGGTGATTGAGATGATGGCGCCCGAGATTTCGTTCATGGCGTCGATAGACGCGAGCTTAGCCGACTTGTAGCCGAGGTCGAGCTTGGCATGCACAGCCTCGACGACCACGATGGCGTCGTCGACCACGATGGCGATGGCAAGCACGAGTGCGGCAAGCGTAAGCAGGTTGAGCGAGAAGCCGAACGCATAGAGGAAGAAGAATGTACCGATGAGCGACACGGGCACCGCAATCAACGGGATGAGCGTAGAGCGTGTGTCCTGAAGGAAGATGTACACCACGATGAACACGAGGATGAACGCCTCGCAGAGGGTCTTGATAAGGTCCTCGATTGAGGCGAAGAGGAACTCCGTAACGTCCTGCATGATGTCGAAGTGGATGCCCGGCGGCATTGACGCCTCCTGATCCTTGAGGAGCTTCTTGATGTTTGTGGCAATCTCTGTAGCGTTAGAGCCTGCGGTCTGCGTAACCATCATTGTTACTGACGGCTTGCCGTTGTTCTTCGACTCTACGGTATAAGACAGCGCGCCCATCTCCACGCGGGCTACGTCCTTTACGCGGATGGTCTGTCCGTCCTGTGTCGACTTGATGATCATTTCGCCGAACTCCTCCGGTGTCTGCAGACGTCCTCTGTAGCGGAAGGTGTACTGGTACTGGTTGTTCGACTGCTCGCCTACCGAACCCGGCGCAGCCTCTATGTTCTGCTGTGCGAGTACGCCGGTGAGGTCGGTCGGAATCAAGCCGTAGCTCTTCATCTTCACCGGGTCGATCCAGAGGCGCATGGTGTAGTCTTTCTGCGAGAAGCACTGGCACTCGCCCACACCGTTCACACGCTTGATGGCAGGAACGACGTTGATGTTTGCATAGTTTGTGAGGAACTCGTCGTCGTAGCGGTCGTCGTCTGCTGTAAGACCGAAGAGGATAACGGTAGACGACTGGCGTTTCATGACCGTCACACCAGCCTTTGTCACCTCAGCCGGCAGCAAGGCAGAAGCCTGCGACACACGGTTCTGCACGTTCACCTGACACATGTCAGGGTCCATGCCCTGCTTGAAGAATACGGTGATTGAAGCCGAACCGTCGTTGGTGGCAGAAGATGTCATGTATGTCATGCCTTCCACACCGTTGATCGACTCCTCAAGCGGTGCGAGCACCGAGTTGAGCACGGTCTGTGAGTTGGCACCGGTATAGGCTGCACGCACCATGATGGTAGGCGGCGCCATGTTCGGGTACTGCTCGATAGGCAGCGACACCAAACCTAACACACCCAGGATGACCACCAGGATAGAAATCACGGTGGAGAGTACCGGGCGCAGGATAAATCTATCTAATTTCATATTACTTTCTTATCTACAAAAAAATTATTTTCCGAATGCCTTCTTCAGCTTGCCAAGGTCGCCCTGAGCCTCGCCGAGCTGCTCTGTCTTCTTCAGCTTCTCAGCGTACTGAGCCTCTGTGAGCGGCTTGATGTCCATGCCGTCCTGGAGCAAAGAAACGCCGTTCACAACGAAGCGGTCGCCTACGCTAAGACCAGAAGTGATGATGTAGTTCTTGCCGTCGTTCTGTGGGTTGACAGTAACCGGTGTGTACTTCACCTTGTTGTCCTTGCCTACAACATACACAAAGTACTTGTCCTGCACCTGAACCACAGCGTCCTGCGGGATGATAACAGCCGAAGAAGCTACGTGAGGCACAACGATAGAACCTGAAGCACCGCTCTTGAGCACGTGCTCGGGGTTGGGGAAGTCGGCACGCATAGACACCGTACCGGTGGTCGGGTCGATGACGCCGCTCACGGCAGCCACCTTGCCCGGATGCTCGTAGATAGAGCCGTCGGCGAGCTGCAGCTTCACAGCCGGATAGCTCTCTACGGCAGCGTGTACGCCGCCCTGTGTCTTGCTCATCTCCAGAAGGTCTTTCTCGGTCATAGAGAAGTAAACCTGCATTGTAGAGTTGTTAGACACGGTTGTGAGGGGCTGCTGCGACGAAGCGCTTACGAGAGCACCTACGCGGTAAGGCAGGTCGCCTACAACGCCGTTAGACGGAGATGTAACGAAGCAGAAGTTGAGGTTCTGCTTAGCCGATACGTATGCTGCCTTTGCCTGAGCGAGCTGGGCGGCAGCGCTCTCCATTGCGTTCTTTGTCGACTGCAGCTCGTAAGAACCGATTACGTTGTTCTTGAAGAGTTTCTGCGAGTTGTTGTATGTAAGAGTTGCAGTGTTGAGCTGTGCCTTTGCAGCGTTCACAGATGCCTTTGCCTGACGAACGGCAGCGGCGTATGTAACGTTGTCGATGACAAACAGCAACTGACCTGCCTTAACCGACTGACCTTCCTTCACGCAAAGCTTTGTGATGAAGCCAGACACTTTCGGGCGAATCTCCACGTCCTGAACACCCTTGATAGATGCCGGATAGGTGGTCTGCAAGTTTGCGTCCTGACCCTGAACTGTGCGTACAGCGTATTCGTTGTCGCCGAAGTTAGGCTTTCCGCCACTCTTTCCGCCGCCACATGAGGCGAGCACTGCAGCCAAGGCTGCAACCAATAAAATCTTTGTTTTCTTCATGCCTATTTTTAATAAATATTTTTTACCTTTTTATATTTCTACCTTATTTATAATATATACTTTACTATTTGCTTAGTGACTGTAGGAGTGCAGCAACCTGATGCTGCGTATACAGAAAACTAAACCGCTTGTTTAAGTTTTCTGCATGCAAAGTTACTAAATATGTAAATAAGTTGTAACCATTACATACATACATTTAACAACTTTTATTTCTCATTACGCGTTATTCAATATATTAGTATCGATTTTGACCAATGCAGAAGTTGCATTTACCTAAATTGTAGTGACATTTTATCAACACAAAAGTGGCACTTTGTCAATGCGAAGTGCCACTTTATCAATGTGTAGGTTGCGTATCAGTCACCGATTGCGGACGCGAACGGTGCGGATTGCGAACGCGAACGGTGCGGATTGCGAACGCGAACGGTACGGACCGCGAACGCGAACGATGCGGACTGCGAACGCGAACGGTGAGAAAACTACTGAGTGAGCCCCATTTCTGCGGCTTTCTTCATCAGTAATTCCATAAGAGGCTCGCGTTCGTTAGCCACACGGTTGTCGAGCACGGCGTCCTTCAGATACTGTTTCAGCACGCCCACCTCTCTACTCGGCTGCAGATTGAATATCTGCATTATCTCGTTGCCGTCGATGACGGGCTGCAGCAGGCGCTTGTAGTCGCGCTCCTTAAGGTCGGTGAGTTTCTCGCGCACCATGCGGAAGTTTTCGAGGAAACGCTTCTTGCGCACCTCGTTCTTGCTCGTGATGTCAGCCTCGCAGAGCATCATGAGGTCGTCGATGTCGTCGCCCGCGTCGTTGAGCAGTCGACGAACGGCTGAGTCGGTCACCTCCTCGTCGGCAATCACGATGGGTCGCATGTGCAGGTCTACCATCTTCTCCACGTACTTCATCTTGGCGTCCATCGGCAGCTTCATGCGTCTGAAGATGGCGGGAATCATCTTGGCGCCCACGTAGTTGTGGTTGTGGAACGTCCATCCGATAGCAGGCTCCCAACGCTTTGAGCGCGTCTTGCCCACGTCGTGGAACAGGGCCGCCCAACGCAGCCAGAGGTTGTCGCTGCGCTTCGCCACGTTGTCCACCACCTCGAGCGTGTGGTAGAAGTTGTTCTTGTGCGCCTTGCCGTTGCGCGTCTCCACGATGTCGAGCGCAGCCAGCTCGGGTATGATGAGCTGCAGCAGTCCGCAGCGGTGCAGCTCGACGAAGCCGCGCGAGGGCTGGTCGGTCTTCATTATCTTGTTCAGCTCGTCGGCGATGCGCTCGCCGCTCACTATCTTGATGCGCTCGGCGTTGCGTCCGAGGGCGTCGAACGTCTCCTCGTCGATGAAGAACTTGAGCTGAGCCGAGAAGCGCACGCAGCGCATCATGCGCAGCGGGTCGTCGGAGAAAGTGATGTCGGGGTCGAGCGGTGTGCGTATAATGCCGTCCTCAAGGTCGTAGATGCCGTCGAACGGGTCTACGAGTTCGCCGAAGCGCGCCTTGTTAAGGCATACCGCCATGGCGTTGATAGTGAAGTCGCGGCGGTTCTGGTCGTCCTCGAGTGTGCCGTCCTCAACCACGGGCTTGCGCGAACCGCGGTCGTAGCTCTCGCGGCGGGCGCCCACGAACTCCACCTCCGTGTCGTAGAACTTAACCTGCGCTGTGCCGAAGTTGCGGTATACGGCGAGATGAGCGCGCCAGCGTCCGGTCTTCTCGTTCTTGCCCAGCGCCTTCTGCAGCGCCTGCGCCACCTCTATGCCGCTGCCCACGACGACGACGTCGATGTCGTTCGTGGGGCGCTCGAGGAATATGTCGCGCACATAGCCGCCCACGAGATAGCATTCTACGCCCATCTCGTCGGCCACTTCGCCTATCTTATGGAATATCTTTTTGTCGAGAATTTGTGCCAATTCGGCATCTGTGTATAGCTTCATTCGTATAAAATCCTGATTATTACATGCAAATCGAGTGCAAAGTTACATATTTTTACAGAATTTAATGTGTATTGACGGAAAATTTGTACCTTTGCGCTCACATTAATAAATAGCACCCGATATAGCAGACTATTTTTTATACCTAAGTACGTCGAACGGAAAGAAGAGTTCACACAAATAATTAACAAATAAAACAAAAAGACAATGAAAATCAAACAGACAGCATCTACACTGTTCCTTATCGCTATGCTCTGCCTCGGCGCAACAAAGGCAAAGGCGCAGGTTAACGCACAGTTGTTCTACGATTTCGGCAGCGACCGCAAGTTCGTTACGCTGACGCTCGAAATGTTCAAGCAGGACAAGTGGGGTAACACCTACTTCTTCATCGACCACGACTTCAACTACGACCAGCACGTTAAGGGTCCGAACCTCGCTCCTGGCGGAACTTACTTCGAGATTGCTCGCTGCCTCAACTTCTGGCAGAACTCTGCCATCAAGAACCTCTCGCTCCACGTAGAGTACAACGGCGGTATCACAGCATCCTACCCTATCAACAACGCTTGGCTCGTGGGTCTCGACTACTTCATCCACTCGAAGGACTTCAAGAACACGCTTAACCTCAAGGCGCTCTACAAGAACATCCAGAAGAAGGACTCTGATGTGCCTATGCAGTTCACCGTGGTTTGGGCTATGAACGACCTCTTCGGCGTGAAGGGCTTGAAGTTCGACGGCTTCGCCGACTTCTGGTGGGAGGACCATGCTGTCGACTTCCGCGCAGACGGCTCTTGCGACACGAAGAGCACCGTGTTCATCACCGAGCCGCAGCTCTGGTATAACGTGGGTCAGCACTTCGGTTGCGACAACCTCAGCCTCGGTACAGAGATCGAGCTTTCTAATAACTTCGGATCTACCGGCGGTTTCAAGTGTCGCCCGTGCCTCGGCGTGAAGTGGGACTTCTAAAAGTAAAAAGCCCCTCCCAACCCTCCCCGTCGGGGAGGGCTCTCAAACTAAAAAATACCCAAGGCTTAGAAAGGCCTAAAGAGGCTTAGAAAGGCCTAAACTCAATCAAAACATGCTTTCAAAACTTTTCGGCTTCGACCCTTCGAAGCACAACATTAAGACAGAGGTGATGGCGGGCATCACGACCTTCCTCACCATGGCGTACATCCTCGCCGTCAACCCGAGCATCTTCAGCAACCTCGCCGACAAGGGCATGGACACCAACGCTGTATTCACAGCAACGGCGCTCGCTGCCATCATCGGCACACTCGCTATGGCTATCTACGCCAAGAAGCCGTTCGGACTGGCGCCGGGCATGGGCCTGAACGCGTTCTTCGTGTTCACCGTCTGCCTCGGCATGGGCTACTCATGGCAGTTTGCGCTCACCGCTATCCTCATCGAGGGCTTCATCTTCGTGGTGCTCACGCTCACAAGCATCCGCACGCTCATCGTCGACGCTATTCCGGCGTCTATCAAGCGCGCTATCGGCGCCGGCATCGGACTCTTCATCGCCTTCATCGGACTGAAGAATGCGGGCATCATCGTTGAGAACACTTCCACATTCGTAACCATCGGCAACATGACCCAAGGCACAGCGCTGCTCGGCGTGATTGGCATCATTATCACATCGGTGCTCGTCATAAAGAACGTACCAGGCTCGCTGCTCATCGGCATCCTCGCTACAGCGCTTATCGGCATTCCGATGGGCGTCACCAACTTCTCGGGCGTTGTAGACACTCCGCCGTCGGTGGCTCCGCTGTTCTGCCAGTTCGAGTTCCACAACATCTTCACCATCGACATGGTGGTGATAGTGTTCACCTTCCTCTTCATCGACATGTTCGACACAATGGGCACGCTCGTTGGCGTATGCACAAAGGCGGGCATGATGCAGAAGGACGGACGCATTCCGGGACTTAACAAGGCGTTCATGGCTGACGCTATCGCTACAATGACAGGCGCTTGCCTCGGCGCAAGTACTACTACCACTTACGTTGAGAGTGCTGCGGGCGTAGCTCAGGGCGGACGCACTGGCCTCACGGCGTTCTCTACCGCAATGTGCTTCGTGGTGGCTATGTTCTTCGCACCGCTGTTCCTCTCTATCCCGGCAGCAGCCACTACTCCGGTGCTCGTCATCGTGGGTCTGTTCATGCTCACACCGGTGAAGGACATCGACCTCGACAACTATGCCGAGTCTATCCCTGCGTTCATCACCATCGTGATGATGCCGCTCACATACAGCATCTCTGACGGCATCCTCTGCGGTGTCATCTCATACGTGCTTATCAACATGCTCTGCCTGAACTGGAAGAAGCTCAACCCGACGCTCTACGTTCTCGCCGTGCTGTTCATCATGAAGTATATCTTCATCTAAAGTAGCATAAAAACTCAGTATAAGTCGCCGCTCACATACGTGGTTGACGACTATACATGACATTCTATAGGAGTGTGTGGCGACTGCCACGCACTCTTTTTTTGTGCTCTTTCGACAGAAAAGTGCAACGCCCTCAAGCTATAATCAACAGAAAAGTGTGTCTTTAATAATGTTCGCATGTCTAAATATTAATTAAATAAGGTGGCGTAAATGTCGCCAATACACGGAATTGTTGTACTTTTGCCGAGAAATGAAGAAATTTACGCTTATAACACTTGTCGCTTTGGCTCTCGCTTCGTGTGCCAAGACCGACGACGACATGGCTCAGAAGATGCTCACACGCATCAACTCGCTATACGAGAGCGGCAACTACCGTGCTGCTCTCGACTCCATCACCGTACTTCGCGACCGCTACCCTGCCGCCATTGAAGCGCGCAAGGCGGCCCTTGTGGTATGGCAGAACGCATCGTTGAAGATGGCGCAGGCAGACGTGGCTCAAACAGACATCCTCCTGCAGCAGACCATAGCGAAGATAGCAAGCACAACCGACCGCTACGAACGAAACATGCTCGGCGTGAAACGCGACTCGCTGCAGGCACGCTACGATGCCATGTGCGGCGTGGTGAAGATGATACGAATGCGTCAGAAGCAGGAGCAAAAGCAGTAAAATGAGCCTACGTTTGCTCAATTCATAAGTTTTTTGTATTTTTGTGCCGATTTATGGATACTACAAAGACAGAGGAACAGTTTAAGAGAGTGATGGACGAGTGTCGCACGCTCTTTGCGAAGAAGCTTCATGATTATGGAGCTTCGTGGCGCATATTGCGCCCGTCGTCGCTCACCGACCAGCTTTTCATAAAGGCGAAGCGCATTCGCTCGCTCGAAATAACGGGCACTTCGCTTGTTGGCGAGGGTATTCGCCCTGAGTTCATTGCACTCATCAACTATGGCATCATCGGACTTATACAGCTCGAGAAGGGCTACGTAGACACCGTGGACACTAAGCCCGAAGAGGCGCTTGCGCTATACGACGCTCATGCCAAGGAGTGTCTCGAACTGATGCTGCGCAAGAACCACGACTACAACGAAGCATGGCGCGATATGCGCATAAGTAGCTACACCGACTTCATCCTCACCAAGATACAGCGCATAAAGGAGATAGAAGGTCTGGACGGAAAGACGCTCGTGTCTGAAGGTATCGACTCCAACTACATGGACATAATCAACTATGCGTGCTTCGGAGCTATAAAGATGGCTGAATAATGCGAAATATAAGAATCGCGGCTGTGAACATCTGCCGCTTCATACTGGCTGTCACGTTCATCTTCTCGGGATACGTGAAGGCTATCGACCCACTGGGCACGCTCTACAAGCTGAAGGACTATGCGGCTGCGATGGCGCTGAACGACATTCTGCCTGACTGGGCGCTTGTGATTGTGGCGATTGCGCTTGGAGCTCTTGAGTACTCGCTGGGCGTATTCATGCTTTTCGCGGTGCGCAGACACATGGTGTCTAAACTTACGCTCGCCCTTATGAGCGTGATGACCGCGCTGACGGTGTGGATATACATAGCCGACCCCGTGAAAGACTGCGGATGTTTCGGCGATGCGCTCAAGCTGACCAACGGCGAGACGCTGCTGAAGAACATCGTGCTAATAGCATGTGCGACGCTTGTGGCATGGCGACCGGTGGATATGGCGCGCTTCATATCGCGCACCAACCAATGGATTGTGAGGTATTACACCATTACGTACATCGTAGTGACAAGCGTCTACTGCCTCTACACGCTGCCAATCTTCGACTTCCGCCCGTACCGCGTCGGAATGAACATAAAGCAGGGCATGGAGATACCCGAAGGAGCCGAGCAGCCGGAGTTCGAAAGCACGTTCATACTGCGCAAGAACGGCGTAACGCGCGAGTTCACGCTCGACAACTACCCCGACTCTACATGGGAGTACGTAGACACCAAGACGGTGCAGACCAAGAAGGGCTACGAACCGCCTATACACGACTTCGCCATTACGACGAACGACACTGGCGAAGACATCACCGAGCAGGTGCTCACGAAGAAGGGTTACACCTTCCTGCTCGTTTCGCCCCGACTTGCCGTGGCTGACGACAGCAACTTCGGCGACATCGACCAGATATACGAATACGCTGAGGAGAACGGTGTCGACTTCTTCTGCCTCACGGCGTCGACAAATGAGGACATAGAGCGTTGGCGCGAGCTGACGGGAGCCGAATATACGTTCTGCAACGCCGACGAGACCACGCTGAAGACGATGATACGCAGCAATCCCGGACTGATTCTGCTGAAGGACGGCACGATAATAGGCAAGTGGAGCCACAACGCACTGCCACAAACCGACGACCTGACCGCTCCGCTCGAACAGTTGCCCATCGGAAAAGCGCAGAACGACAGCATGCCCGAGCGTCTGCTCATAGTGCTGCTCACATTCTTCGTGCCGCTCATGGCTCTCACAATAGCCGACCGGCTCTGGGCATGGACAAAATGGATTAGAAACAAACAAGATAATAACAGAATATTTAATCTCTTTAAAAAAAGAAAGAAAATGAGAAAGAAAATTGTAGCAGGTAACTGGAAAATGAACCTCAACCTGCAGGATGGTGTTGCTCTCGCTAAGGAAATCAACGAGGCACTTGTAGCTGAAAAGCCTAACTGTGAAGTTATCATCTGCACTCCGTTCATCCACCTCGCTTCTGTAGCTCAGGTGCTCGACCAGAACGTAGTAGCTCTCGGAGCTGAGAACTGCGCTGACAAGGTTAAGGGTGCTTACACTGGTGAGGTTTCTGCAGAGATGGTAAAGAGCACAGGTGCTCAGTACGTTATCCTCGGCCACTCAGAGCGTCGTCAGTACTACCACGAGACAGCTGAGATTCTGAAGGAGAAGGTAGACTTGGCACTTGCTAACGGCCTGAAGATTCTCTTCTGCTGCGGCGAGACTCTCGAGGAGCGTAAGGCAGAGAAGCAGAACGAGGTAGTAAAGGCAGAGCTTGAGGGTTCTGTATTCCACCTCGACGCAGAGGCTTGGAAGAACATCGTTATCGCTTACGAGCCGATCTGGGCTATCGGTACTGGCATGACAGCTACTTCTGACCAGGCTGAGGAAATGCTCGCTTACATCCGCTCTATCGTTGCTGAGAAGTACGGTCAGGAGGCTGCTGAGGACACATCTATCCTCTACGGTGGCAGCTGCAAGGCAAGCAACGCTCCTGAGCTCTTCTCTAAGCCGAACATCGACGGTGGCTTGATCGGTGGCGCTTCTCTGAAGTGCGCTGACTTCAAGGGTATCATCGACGCTTGGAAGAAGTAAATTCTACAGAACGCATTCTTAAACAGAAGTAATTCTACGGAATAGCATCTAAAGACTGAAAATGAAAAATTATGATTTCTCCATCTGCAGCATCTGCGGCTCATGGCGCTTATCATAATTTTTCATTTTTAGTTATTCAAATCTAAATCGAATCATTAAAAGCTATGAAACGTCTTTTTATTCTCTCATGTCTCATCGTCTGCATCACTGCCATTGCACACGCACAGACCTACACCCAGCACCTGCAGCAGAAGGCTGCCGGAAAGGGAAGCGTGGTTGTGACACAGAGCGAGGAAATAGACAAGTTGGTGAACACCGCTAACGTCAACCCCAGACAGCAGGAGCCTGCACATAAGCCAGCTACAGTCGAGAAACCGACTTCTACGGCTGTAAAGACCACGCCGACGGCGGCAAGCAAGAGCCAGAACCACGAGAACGTAGCTCATAGCAACCCAACTCACAACAACGCTGCGCATCATGGAACCGAGCCGCGACACGAAGCTACCCAGCATCACGAGAGCACGCAGCATCACGAGAGCACGCAGCGACACGAGAGCACGCAGCGACACGAGAGCACGCAGCGACACGAATCGACACAGCATCACAACACCGCCACGGAGACCGCAGAAGCGGAGGCTCCCGTCGTAGACATGAGCAAGAAGGTGATGCGCCGCTCGTACAAGACTAACGGCTACAGAGTGCAGGTTTTCGCCGGCGGCAACTCGCGCAACGACAAGATTAAGGCGCAGCAGGCTGGCAACGCCGTGAAGGCAGCATTCCCGAGCCAACCGATATACGTACACTTCTACTCACCGCGTTGGATATGCCGCATGGGCAACTACCGCACATACGACGAGGCGAACGCCATCCTGCAGCAGGTGAAGAAATTAGGATATAAGCAGGCGTGTATCGTAAAAGGAAAGATTTCCGTTGCGTACTAACCCTGCGGGAGTTTTGAATTTTGAATTTTGAATTGTCGGCTACGCCGATTAGGAATTATTCAATTTTGAATTAAGAATTCATAATTCAAAACTCAAAATTCATAATTCAAAATGCGCGAAGCGCACAATTCAAAACTCAAAATTCAAAACTCAAAACTCAAAATGCGCAAAGCGCACAATTCAAAACTCAAAACTCAAAACTCAAAACTCATAAATGGACAATCCAGAATTCAGAGAGGGCTTGGAAGACCTTGCCTCACATTATAAAAGTGTGATAACCCTACTTGGCGAAGACGTTGAGCGCGAAGGCTTGCAGAAGACACCGATGCGCGTGGCGAAGGCTATGCAGGTGCTCACACGCGGCTACTCGCAAGACCCACACAAGGTGCTCACCGACGCATTGTTCAAAGAAGACTACAAACAGATGGTGGTGGTGAAGGACATCGACGTGTTCTCACTCTGCGAACATCACATGCTGCCGTTCTACGGCAAGGCGCACGTGGCGTACATACCGAACGGATATATCACCGGACTGAGCAAAATAGCGCGCGTGGTGGACATCTTCTCTCACCGTCTGCAGGTGCAGGAACGCCTCACGCAGCAGATTCGCGAGTGCATCGAAGAAACGCTGCATCCGCTCGGCGTGATGGTGGTGATTGAGGCGAAGCACATGTGCATGCAGATGCGCGGCGTAGAGAAGCAAAGCTCTATAACAATGACAAGCGACTTCTCGGGCGCATTCGAGCAGGCGAAGACCCGCCAGGAGTTCATGAACCTCATCAACTCCAACTCGCACAAATTCTAAAGCCCCACCCAACCCTCCCCGTCGGGGAGGGCTTAGAAAGCTCAAGAAGACCTAAAGAGGCTTAGGAAGGCTTAGAATACCTAAAGAGGCTTAAGAAGGCTTAGAAAGGCTTAGTTGAAAGCGAAGGCTCAAGAAGGCCTAAAGAGGCTTAGTAAGGCTTAGAAGCAAAAGAAGACCAATAACAAACAAGAACATTCGATAAAACAATTAAAATTTGAAGAAATGAAGACCACAAAGAAAATGATGTTGTTTGTTGCGACACTGTTCGTTGCAACATTCGCACTTTCATCATGTCTCAGCGACGACAACGAAACAAAGAAGCCTACCGTAGAGGAGCAGGCAGGATATCAGAGAACAATGGCTGGCACATACGGCTCAACGCTGCGCTTCTTCTACCCGTCGTTCAACAACGTAGTGAAGTACGACTCGCTGAAGCACTACTCTTGGGATGTGACAGCCGACTCTACCATCACCATGCGCAACTTCCCGGTGTGCAAGCTCGACTCTGCCATCATCATCAGCAAAGACAACCACAGCGACTCTGCAGTAGAGTTTGCAGCGCTGCGCACAGCCATCCACGAGTCGAACGCTACGGCTAAGCTCACTGCAAAATATTTCGTTCCGAACGACAAGTACTTCGTAGAATACGGCTACAGCTTCCCGGTATTCCCGATGACTATCAAGCAATCGTTCTTCTACAACGGCAAGAGCCACGACGTCTACTTTATGTTCGACGTGTCGGGCACATACGGCGGCAAGTTCCTCTCAAGCAACTTCACCGACAGAGTGTTCGAGTATAACATGGTACTCTCTGGCATCTGCGTCGACAAATACAGCGCCGAAGGCCTCATCCCTACACAGTATTTCCGTCAGGTGCTCATCACCAGTACAACAAAATAAAACGTAAGATATGAAGTTCATTTCATGGAACGTTAACGGACTCCGCGCTTGCGTGCAGAAAGACTTTGAAGAGTCTTTCCGCACGCTTGACGCGGATTTTTTCTGCCTGCAGGAGACGAAGATGCAGGCTGGGCAGCTCGACTTGCAGTTTGAGGGCTACACCTCTTACTGGAACTACGCCGAGAAGAAGGGCTACTCGGGCACGGCTATCTACACGCGCCACACGCCGCTGAGCGTAGCGTACGGCATCGGCGTAGACGAGCACGACCACGAGGGCAGAGTAATCACGCTTGAGATGGAGGACTTCTATCTCGTGACGTGCTACACGCCTAACTCGCAGGACGGACTGCGCCGTCTTGAATACCGAATGAAGTGGGAGGACGACTTCCTTGCCTATATCAAGAGTCTGGACGCAAAGAAGCCTGTGATAGTGTGCGGCGACCTGAACGTGGCGCACGAGGAGATCGACCTGAAGAACCCGAAGTCTAACCGCAAAAATGCGGGCTTCACGGACGAGGAGCGCGCTAAGATGACCGCCTTCCTCGGCGAGGGCTTCATCGACACGTTCCGCACGTTGCACCCGGATGACCCTACCTATTCGTGGTGGTCGTACCGCTTCAAGGCGCGCGAGAAGAACGCAGGCTGGCGCATCGACTATTTCATCACGTCTGAACGCCTGCGCGACCGCATCACTGCCGCCGCAATTCATAACGAGGTGTTCGGCAGCGACCATTGTCCTGTCGAACTTGTATTGGATTAAGCGCAAGCAAAACTCATCGGACAGCGAACGCAATTCGATTGGACGGCGAACGCAATCCGATCGGACGGCGGACGCAATCTGATCGGGCGGCGGACGCAATCCGATCGGGCGGCGAACGCGAACGGTGCTAACTCAACGAGATATCCTCTTTAAAGAACTTTGCAATATGCCGCATGAATGGTGTCGTGAACACGTCGTGCGGCATATTTCTGTTATCATACCTACGTATGCACTGCGACACGTACAGACGGCGGCGCGCTCGCGAAAGGGCTACGTAGAACTTGCGCGCGTCCTCGGCGAGCATCTGCGGGTTGGTGCGACTGTAGAAGTTGGGCATGCGTCCGTCTACGGCGTCGAACACTATCACGTTGTCGAACTCCAAGCCCTTCGCCTTATGGATTGTCGTGACGAAGATGCGCTCGCGCACGCTGCTGCTGCCGCAGAGGTCAGCCTCCTTCAGCGTACTTATCTCCATTGTGTGGTTGGCGAGCTGCTCGTAGAGCGACGGCTCGGATGTGGGATCAATCATGTCGGAAGCAAGATACACCGTCACGTAATGCAGTCCGCCGACGGGCTGTATACGGTTGTCGGCGAGAAGCGCGCTGTAGAATCGCTTCAGCTCAGCCACCAACGCCACCCTATTCTCCATAGCCTCCACATCCGCCGCATTCTTATCCTCGGCATCCGCCGCCTTAGGGGGTGCACTTGTCTCAAGCGCACCATCAAAGCAAGAAGTAACCACATCTCTTACGTACATACGGCCCATCGCCACGCGATACAACTCGCCGTAATTGCGGCGCAACAGTTCGGCACGCTGGCGCACACGGGCGTCACCGAGGAACGCGAGTTGTTGCTCCACCCTCGCCTTCGCCAAGCCGTAGCAATGCGCGACGACGCTACGCGTGGCGTTCACGTCGTCGTCGGCAAGGTGCGAGTTGGTGCCTTCCAAGCCGAGCACCGTGAGAAGATATTTCAGTTTGTGCTCGCGCAATTCGGGATGCAGCAGACGCACAAGGCGCAGCGAGTCGAGATAGTCGGGATGCGACTGCTCGAGACGGTATTCGGGCGCATAACGGCGCAGGTTATGGTCGAGAATATGCCAGTCGTAGTCGGCGTTGTGTCCGAGCAGACGGCATCCTTCGGCGTACTGCATGAACTGCGTGAGCGCCTCGCGGTGCGAGAGTAGCGTGTGCAGCTTGCGCTCCTCGATTATCGGGTTCACTATGTCGCCGAGCATGGCAGGTATCTCGCGGTCGGTCTCCACGTAGACCGTAAATTCGGAGTCGGGCAGCACCTTGCCGCCGCGCATCTTCACGGCAGCAATCTGCAGAATGTCGTCCTCGAAGACGTTCAGCCCCGTCGTCTCGGTGTCGAACACCACGATGGTCTCCGCCTCGTAACTGCGCACGAAGCGCTGCAGGTAGGTCTCGCCGAGGCGCTCGCGCTGCTCGTCGCTGCGTAGCAGGTCGGTAGGCAGAATGGCGTGGTCGAACAGCGAGCGCACGAAGTTGCGCGCCGCAGCATTGGTCTCGTACACGCCCACACCCTTCACCAGTCGCGCCCACGCCAGGAAGCAGAACTCGTTGTTGAGCACGCTGAGGTGGGCAAGCAGCAGCTTCAGTTCGGGCGACGAGAAGAGGTCGGAACCCGACACCTTGAAGTGTCCGATGCCGAGACGCGTGAGTTCGCCGCTGATATCCTCGGCGTCGCGGTTAGCGTTCACGACGAGCGCCGTAGTCGACTCGGGGAACATCGTGCTCAGTCGGCTGGCAAACTGCACACAGTCGCGCACCTCCTGTTCGTAGGTCTCGCTGTAGAGCAGTCCGAGCTCGTTGCCGAGCGGCTTCTCCTGCGTCTTCAGCCCCACATCGGGCAGCAACGCAGGGTCTATCTGCAGTTCTTCTGCGGCGAAGGTGTTGAAGATGTCGAGCAGATACTTCGGCGAGCGGTGGTTCACCGAGAGATGGTGCAGATGGCATGACGCCTGCTGCTTGAGCGCCGTGAGCGTGTCTATCTTTGCGCCCATGAACGAGAATATGGCTTGCTGCTCGTCGCCGAGGAACATCACCGTGCGGTAGGATCGCGCGGTGAGCAGCTTGATTATAGCCAGCTGCAACTGGTTGAGGTCTTGCACCTCGTCTACCTGCACCCATGTGTAGCGCTTGTAGAGGGTCTGTTCGGGGTCGGCGTTCAGCGCGTCGTAGGTGAACAGAAGTAAGTCGTGGAAGTCGAGCAGATGGTTCTGCTGCTTGTACTGATGATACTGCTGCGCAAGCTGCATCTTCTGCAGCAGTCGCTGTATGATAATGCGGTCGCCGTAGTCGGCTGTGTCGGCAGCGGTCATATCGCGGTAGGTCTCCACATTATTATATATGTCGACCATCGCCGCCGCGTCGAACGCCCTTCCACACACGCTGCAGATGCGCTGCATCGCCTTCACGTCGTCGCCGTTGATGCAGTCGGTGTGCGAACGCAGCGTCTTCGGATGCCCCATCGCTATTTGATGCATCATGCTTTCGAGATGAAATATGAGCGAGTATTCGCGGCGACGGCGGAAATCGCCAAGCACGAAGTATTCGTCCTCGCCAGTATATCGCGCAAGGATAGACACGGCGTCCTCCTCGTCGATGACGCTCGACTCAGCCGCTACGAGTCCGTTGGCAAACAGAAACTTGGAGCAGAAGCGGTGAACGTTGCCCACGAACACGTCGCCCACACCGCTGTCGGCGATGTTGGCATTAATGCGCTCGAGCATTCCGCGCGCGGCTCGGTTGGTGAACGTGAGGCACAGCATGTCGGCATACTCCACGCCCTCAACGTCATGGGCACGGCGTATGCGCTCTGTAAGTATCTGCGTCTTGCCGCAGCCGGGCGAAGCAAGCACGAGATGGAACCCGCCCTGCGCGTCGATAACCTCGCGCTGGTATGGGTCGGGGGTGAATGTCAGCTTAAGAAAAGGTTGCATTTTCTACTTCATTCTTCAAAAAAGAAGACACATAGCCAACACTCTGAAAATAAAAACCAGTGTCTGTGTCCTGCAATCGTTCAAAGGTCTCGGAGGTATAAAGCACGTCAAGAGCTTCAGACGGAGAATAACCATAAGTGGACATCAGCCAATCAGCCAATTCCACAGTCAGTTCGTCCTTCATTATCTTGATCTGTTCAGGATTTAATCGTGTCATAAAGCTTTGAGTTTTTGAAGGGCTTTTTCTGTTCCGAAAAAATACTGGAATGTTATACCCTTTGCATATTTTAATTCTTCAACAAGTCGCTGAAGCGAAATGATACCTCCAAGATAACGGCGCAACTGATAGTTGACGCCATCATCTGCAATCGGACCATATACTATATCATAAGTGTGAGAAGGTTGACTTATCTTGTTATTTCGATTAGTCAAGACAAAATTTGCCCATTCCTCACTATAATCATCAAATATCTTTACAGACAATTCACCAGAGGAAAGCACCGACTCATCGAAATCGAACTCATTAACAATAGCCTCACCACGCCGCATCTGTTCTACTTTGACAATAGCCAAATCTTCAGCCTGCTTGTAATTGTCAGACAAATAGAATCCCTGTCCAAAATCCTTAAAAGGTTTTGAACGCTGCAGGTCGGGCTTTTCAACCCTCATATTCGAACCATGATACAACTTCATTGCAATTTTCCTCCGTTTAGTCTACAAACTTCAGACACAGCATCTACTGAATCCTCGAACGAGAAGGTATGCAATACGCCATAATGATTGTAGAAGTAATCCAATCCTTTGAAACGTTTCAGATAGTTGTATGCTTGCTTGGGCATAATACCAAACTTGGCAGCAAACTCACTGACAAGAGCTATGGTGTACCCAACTGTATTATGGTCTTCCCTTGACATATATATTCAATTTAAACATATTAGGTATATTGCAAAGATACATAGCATTTTCTTATCCTCAAAATAATATTTATAAAAACAATCTATATAAATACAAAATGAAGCTCTAAGAGAATAAAAAATCCGATAAAAATAGAGCTTTACCTATTTTTATCGGATACTATACTGAGATGATTGTATTCTACTCAAACTCCACACTACCGAAGAAGTCGGGACGATGGAAGTCGGGCTTCGGAAGGTCGATGGGGAAGAACGAGAGGAAGTGAGGATGAGGCAGCATGTCGCCGCACTTGTAGACGTTGCCCTTCACCTTAAGGCCGTCGAACGACGGGAGCGAGTGGCGGTAGTAAGCCTCAACGGGCACAGCAAGACAGAGCTGCCATGTGCGCTCGCCGGCGATGTTGCTGAACGGTGTGCGGCCCATCGAAGACCAGCGGTCGATCTTGTCGAGCACGCTCTGCGGAGCACGCTCGCGACCTTCGCGCTTTGCGCCGAAACCGATGAGCAACGTGCCTGCTGCGTTGCACTCGAGGTTGTAGTAGGTGCCGTCGGCTACGGGCGAGAGGAAGAGTTCGCAGCACGAATCTTCCCAAACGTTGCCGTCGTCGTGCGGAGCCACTGCACGCACGCACTCCTCAGTGACGCGGTAGTTGATGAGCAACTGCTTGCCGTTGTGCGCCATGCGCACCTCCATCGTGGGGCGGTAAGGGAAAGCCTCAGCCCAGCAGTGGTTGTCTACTGCCACGAAGCCGATGTTCGCCTCGTCGAGCACGCGGCATATATCTGCTGCACTAACTGAAGCGGTCGAAATCTTCTTTATTTCTAATGTATTTGCCATAATTTTAAAAGTAAAAAAGTAAAAAGTAAAAAAGTAAAAAGAACTTTCTTTAGTTTCAAAACATAAAAGTATTTGAAAGTATAGGTAAAAGAAAAAGAGTAAAAAAGTAAAAAGAAAACATAGCTACATTCATAGCTTGAAAACCTTTTACTTTTTTACTCTTTTACTTTTTTACTTTTTAAAGGTTGTTCTTCTCGATATCCTTGAAGTAACGGTATGTGCTAACCTTGAGATCGTCTGTAGCAGCCTCGTCAGCTACGATGATGCCGTGCTGGTGGAGCTGGAGAACAGAGATTGTCCACATCTGTGTAACCGGACCCTCAACAGCTGCCTGGAGAGCGCGTGTCTTGTTGTGACCGTTTACGAGAATCATCACCTCGCGAGCTGACATTACTGTGCCAACGCCTACTGTGAGGGCTGTTGTCGGAACCTTGTTAACGTCGTTGTCGAAGAAACGAGAGTTAGCAACGATAGTGTCAGTTGTCAGAGTCTTCTGGCGTGTGCGTGATGTGAGTGAAGAACCCGGCTCGTTGAATGCGATGTGACCGTCAGGACCGATACCACCGATGAAGAGATCGATGCCACCTGCTTCCTCAATCATCTTCTCGTAGTGAGCGCACTCTGCCTCGAGATCCTCTGCGTTGCCGTTGAGGATGTGGATGTTCTCCTTCGGGCAGTCAACGTGGTCGAAGAAGTTCTTTGCCATGAATGAGTGGTAGCTCTCCGGGTGTGACTCAGGCAGACCTACATACTCGTCCATATTGAAAGTGAGGACGTTCTTGAATGAAACACGACCCTCCTTGCAAGCCTCAGCCAATGCGTGGTACATACCGATTGGTGAAGAACCTGTAGGCAAACCGAGAACAAACTTGTGGTCGGGTGTCGGGTTGAACTTGTTGATACGCTCGATAACGTGCTCAGCTGCCCACTTTGAGAGCTGGTCGTAGTCCTTTTCAATGATTAATCTCATAGCGATATTTATTTAGTTGATTAAATTTTCAAGTTTCGATTGGGGGTTCAGCTGCTGTTGTCAATTACAACTGCTATGTGTTGATGTTTTTATAAAACGTGCCCCGACATCTCATCGGGGCACGTCTGTGTTTGTTTGTAGTAGTAGTTGTAACTAAATAAGCAGTTATAAGTTAGTTGAAAATCGGTTTCTTCTAACATATTACGATGCAAAGTTACGCATTTAATTTATATCCCCCAAGTGAATGAGCCAAAAATGCTGATTTACATCAAGATTTATAATACTTGTTACCAACAACTACACGTATGTTTCGAGGAACTTGACGTTGCCCTCTACCTTCAGTGTCTCTGTTGTAGCCGGAACGAGAATGCTCTCGCCTGCACGCAGGGTTGTTGTGTTGCCCTCGTTGTCGGTGATTGTGCCTTCGCCCTTCAAGCCGATGAGGATAACGAAGCTGTCGAGCTCTGAGTAGTCGATTGTCATCGGCTCGTCGAGATCGTATACGGCTGTGTTGAAGTAAGGACACTGCACGAGCGATACGCCCTGGTTCTTCTGCGGTGTGTACTCGGTGCGGTAGTTGCTCTCAACGTTGTAGTTGATGCACTCTGCAGCCTGCTTTGTGTGCAGCTCGCGATAGTTGCCGTTTTTGTCCTTGCGCTTGAAGTCGTAGATGCGGTATGTCACGTCGGATGTCTGCTGTATCTCTGCGAGGAAGCAGCCGGTGCCGATAGCGTGGATGCGACCTGCGGGGAGGAAGAAGCAGTCGCCTTCCTTCACGTCGTAGCGTGAGATGGCGTCGCAGATAGTGTCGTTCTCAACCATCTCTGCGTACTGGGTCGGAGTGATCTGCTGCTTCAGACCGCAAAGCAGAGTAGCGTCTGCGTCTGACGGGAGCAGATACCACATCTCTGTCTTGCCACGCTCCTTGCCCTGACGCTTTGCAATCTCGTCGGTGGGATGAACCTGAATAGAGAGGTCCTGACGTGCGTCGATGAACTTGATAAGCAACGGGAACTCGTCGCCGAAACGCTGATAGTTCGCCTCGCCTACGAGCTTGCCCTTAAGTTCGTGTACGAGATCGTTGAGCTTCTTGCCTGCGTACTCGCCGTTGGCAACTACTGTCTCGTTGCCTGGCACGCCTGAGATTTCCCAGCTTTCGCCTACGTTTTCCTGCTGCACGTCAAGGTGCTTGAACGGAATAATCTTCTCGCCACCCCAAATTGTTGACTTAAGGAGTGCGTTGAACTTTAATGGTTCCATAGTGTATGTGTTATATTAATGTTTGTTAGAGTATAATCGTATTAGTCGTCCAAGCCGAACAATGGGTCTTCAGGCATAACCATAACCGGCTTCTGGTCGAACTCCTTCTGCAAGTTCTCGGGCACGTACTTCTTGTCTACAACAAGACGGAACATGTACTCGTTGAACCAGCGGTTAGACATAACCAGACAGCCTTGCACGCCGTTGTTTGGTCCCCAGCTGTTCTCCACCTTCCACTTGATTGGGTTGCCGTTCTTGTCAAGGTCTACGGCAGAAAGTGTCATGGCGTGTGTCGAACCGCTGTCGTATGTAGCGATGCGGTCGGCCTTGTCCATCGGGAATGTTGTAGAGAAGAGCGAAGCGTAGTCGTAGTTCTCAGTGTCGAGATAGCCGAGTTCGCGGTCGTACTGCTTGCCTACGTCGTAAGACGAGTACATCTTCTTGCCGTCCTTAAGCGAAGCGATGGCGAGCTTTGCAATGTCCTCCATCGGCAGGTTGAGATACTTCCAGTTGGTGCCGTCATACACGTGGCGGTCGTACTCCACTTCGTATGTCTTGTGATAAGGACGGCGCGGGTCGTTCATCACCATGATGAATGTGCCTGCAAGCTGGCGACCTACGGTCTCGTTGTAGAACTCAACCGGTGTGTAGCGGCGCGGTTCGCCTACGGGCTCACCCTTGCTGTTGCGGAACTGGTATGTGAACTCCTTCACCGGCTCGCCCATTGTCATGGCAAGCATGCGGTAAACGGTTGAGAGCATCTCTGTCTTGCGTGCGCTGATGGCCTGTGCCTTCTTGCCGTCGGCTACCATCTTGCGCAGCTCCAAGCCGTACTCGCGAAGCTTTGAAGAGATGAGCGAAGATATCTTTGAAGTGTTCTCTGCAGAGAATGTCTCTGGCTGCACCGACTTCGGAACGAGACCGTACTTAGGTGCGAGGTCGGCAGCGCCACAGAAGGTTCCGCCGTCGTTAAGCGGACTCTTGAAGAAGAACTGCACACGTACATCGTCCATAGGCTTCTTTGCATTGTCGATAACGCCCTGCAGCATAAGGTTGGCTTTCTCCAACTGGTCGTAGAAGAAGAGATAGTCGTGAGAGAACTCTACCGTAAGAGAGTCGGCATGCTGGCGTGCGAAGTCAGAACGGAACACGTTGAAGCTTGAGAACATCCAGCAGCGTCCAGAACTCTTCTGGTCGTGGATAGACTGCTTTGCGGTTTCTACGCTGAAGTGTGTGTCGAACGTGTTGCGGTTTGAGAAGTTCTTTGCGAGGTTGTCAATCTTGTTTGAAGCCATTGCGTTGAACAACGCCTTGTCCTTTGCGGTTGAACCCTGCGATTTCTCAATCTGCTGAAGCACTGTGGCAGAGATGCCGCCCTGCTTCTGTGCGCTTGCTGTGGTAGCGAGCGCGAGGCATAAGCCTAAAGCTAATGTCGTTTTCTTCATTTTATGTATTTGTTGTTAGTGAGTATTCGTTAAAGGTGGTGTTATGTTGAGATGGTGAGGTGGTGAGATTTGTTGGTGAGGTGGTGTGATTTGTTGGTGAGGTGTTGTGATGTTGGGGTGATGTTGTGGTGTCAGACGTATCGTTGAAGAACCTTTCGAGGTCGCTTACTATGCGTCTGTACTGTTCAGAAGCCACATATCCAACGTTGCGGCGCAGACTATACTCCACGCTGCCAACGCTCGACGAGTAGCACGAGAGTTCGTTGCGCTGCTGCGTAGCGTGTACACTCTGTCGGCTGATGTCGCGTTCGCGTTCTCTCACGAGCGTATTGCAGACCTTCTTCACCAGCGGCACGACAACCTTGTCGAAGAGGTGATGACCTTGTATATACATATAGGTTTCAGAGGGCAGTATGCCGAGTTCGCGCAAAGAGTTCTTCACGCTAAGATAGCTCTCCTTCGCCCCTGGATGCTGACTCTGCAGCACCTTCACCTTATGCGCCACGCGTCTACGCAGTTGGGCTATGGCTGCCGAAGCATTCTCAGGCGATAGAGTTCCCATCTCTATGGAGCGTATGAAGTCGGAGATTGTGAATCGGCGCTCCGCAGCATTGCGGTACGACCAGACGTTCCACACGAAGAGCGGGAAGATGGCCGTGGAGAAGTCGGCGAGAAACGCCTCGAAGTCGAATTTCTGCGCATCGTTGAGCGTCACAGCCACACACACGTTGTGTAGCGACGGGGCGTAACACTGCATATTCTCTATTGCATAGGCATAGGAGTGGAAGATGTAGGGGTTGTCGAGTATGGTCTTCGACGAGTACGTAGCGCCCTGCGCCACATAGTCGTAGTCGGCATCTACGCAGGCAATCATGTTGCGCCCCACTCCGCCTGCGGCAATCATGCTCATTATCGCCGCCTTCTTGCCTCGCTCCAAGTGCTCGAGACGCGAGGGTAGCAACACTTCGAAGTAGCGTTCCTCGTTCTCGAAGCGTGTGAGAATGGAACGCCAGAAGAATATATCATCGTAGCTTTCAACGTAAGCCACGATGCGTCGGCGCGCCGACTTCGATCCGAGTCGGTTAGCCGCTCCAATGTATTGCGATGTTATGCAATCAGTAAGACGCTTGCCCATTTCTAATCCGTTATATCCGAAACTTCCGTCACATGGTCTACCCATCCGTTCATTATCACCGCAGGCGAGTGCGTGGTGAGAATTATCTGCACGTTAGGGTTGAGCGTGAGTATGAGGTCGATGAGCCGTTGCTGCCAGTCGATGTGCAGGCTCACCTCCGGCTCGTCCATGAACAGCACGTAGGGCAGCTGGTCTTCGACGAGCACCGTGAGAAGAATCACAAGCATCTGTTTCTCTCCGCTTGAGAGCTGATATGGTGTGAGCGTCTCGCCTATCTGCGAGAAGCGTATCTCGTTCTCCGTGCGCACAATCTTCTTGCCGGTCTGCGAGAAGAGGTCGTCTATAAGGTTCTGGAACGTGGTCTTCGGCGCCGAGATTCTCTGCGCCTGAGCCGCAGCATCTGTTTCTCCGCTCTGCAAGCAAGCTATGATACGGTTGCCGATGTTCACCTGATAGTCGAGATACTTGCGCTGCAGGAAGAAGAGTTGCAGGTCGAGTTCTGTCGTAAGGTCGCTAAGCGCCGTGTTGAGCTTGCCCACCGCGTCGAGATTGAGCAGCGGGCGGTCGAACGACCGTATCACATCGTAGCGTATCCAGCGAGCGTCTTCAGGCTCAACGGTGAGTCTCACGCCTTTAAGCATGTGACTCGGGAACTCTCCGCCTGCAGCCAAACCTCTCACCACCTTATTTAATATAGTGCTCTTGCCGACACCGTTGATGCCGCTAAGTATGTTCACCTTGCGGTCGAGGTTCCACACGATGTGTCGCTTGCCGCTCCACAGCGAGTCTATCTCTATTTGCTTTATATATTCCGAATATTTCATAGAGTTAGTCTTTTGTCTGCATTTATATACACTAATGTATTCTACAGACAAAGATATAAAAAAAAATCTACATTACTAACAATTATTCAACAATTAACACAACAAGTTATTACAAAACAATAACGTCTTGTATTTGTTTGACAATATTTGCGTGTTTATTATTGTTAATAATGCGATTATAACACTCAAAACTTGCAACAATATGAATTTTTTGCCGTATATTTGCAGACTAATAATAACAACAATAAGGTATTTAGTAATTAATATTATGAATTTATACAAATTTGATAGTGTCGTAATCAGTCCGAGCGATATCATCTCTCTTCACAAGCAAGACACTTGGGAACTGACCTATGTTGTACATGGTAGAGGAACTCGCACTCTTGGTGACGTAACAAGTGAATTTAGCGACGGTGACCTCGCTTTCATTCCGCCCCACATACCCCATTGCTGGAAGTATGACAACAACTACACCGATGATCGCGGCAGAGTAGAATATGCTACGCTGTCGTTCAGGACTGAATTCATCGACCGCTGTTCGAGCGCTTTCCCCGAGATAACAGAACGTTTGGAAGAATTGAAGTCGGTATCGTCTGTGATCACCTTCAACAACAAGACGCTGGAGGAGTTGACAGAGATGATGCTTCGTATGCGTACCGAGAAGATGTCTGAGCTGTTGCCATACGTCTTCCGCATCATCCTGCTGCTCTCAAAGCACGAGAGCGAGGGCATCGTAATCGGCAGCTTCTCTGAGACCGACCGCACATACGACCGTATTAATAAGGTGAAGGAGTTCTCGCAGAGCAACTACGCTCGCGCCATCACCATCGACATGATAGCCAACCACGTAGGCATGAACCGCTCGTCGTTCTGCACATTCTTCAAGAAGGCTACGGGTCAGACCTACATCACATACCTCAACAAGCTGCGCGTAGACCGCGCCTGCTACCTGCTGCGCGAAGGCAAGTTCAGCATCACCGAGGTGTGCTACATGGTGGGCTTCAACGACGTACCCTACTTCAACCGCTGCTTCAAAAACAACCGAGGCATGTCGCCGAAGGACTATGCCGACGGCGTTATAACACAGCGCCAGGTAATCAAGCCGAGAAAGAAAGACACGCAGAAGGATCAGAATAAACAGGATTAATCAAATAAACAACAAAATAAAGCTAACAATTAAAAAAACTCATGACTACTCTAACCATTCTGATTGTTGTGGCATTCGTGCTGGGCTATGCATGCATAGCAACCGAAAGCCTGTTGAAAGTGAACAAAGCAGCCATAGCGTTGCTTATGTTTGTTGCGTGCTGGACACTCTACATGTTCGATCCAATGCAGTATCTTACCGCTATTCACGGTTACACCGGCGATTTCAGCGGCATGGCGGCAGCGGTGACTTCTATCATCCAGGAACACCTTGGCGACACTTCTACTACTCTGTTCTTCCTCATGGGAGCCATGACTATTGTGGAAGTCGTAGACCAGAACGGCGGTTTCAACTGGGTACGCAAGGTGATGAAGACCAAATCTAAGCGCGCGCTCCTGTGGCGCATCGCGTTCCTTACCTTCATCCTCTCAGCTATCCTCGACAACTTGACAACGAGTATCGTGATGATCATGATTCTGCGCAAGCTCGTAACCGAGCGCAACGACCGTCTCATATATGCTTCGCTCGTCATCATAGCAGCCAATTCTGGCGGCGCATTCTCACCAATCGGCGACGTAACGACCATCATGCTTTGGAACAAGGGTCTAATCACAGCGGTGGGCGTTATCAGCGAGATTCTCGTGCCGTCGCTCGTTTCGATGGTTATTCCGGCGTTCATCCTGCAGTATCATCTGAAGGGCGAGCTGCACATGCCTGAGGTGAAAGAGAGCGCAGAGACCACTGCGGGCGCCCTCACCGAGCGTCAGCGCAAGGCTGTGTTCTGGATTGGTGTAGGCGGCTTGATGTTCGTGCCGGTATTCAAGAGCATTACTCATCTGCCTCCGTTCGTAGGCATCCTGCTCGTGCTTGGCGTTCTGTGGACAACAACCGAGTTGTTCTACAGCCACTTGCAGCACGGACACGACACGGAGGGCACACAGAAGCGCGTAACCAATCTGCTTTCTCGCGTGGATATGTCTACAATTCTGTTCTTCCTCGGCATCCTCATGGCTGTCTCTTGCCTCGCTGAGGTAGGCGTGCTCACAGCTATGGGCGACGGTCTGAACACCATCTTCGACGGCAACCACTATCTCGTGACCGGCATCATCGGCGTGCTCTCGAGCATCGTCGACAACGTGCCTCTCGTTGCAGGCTGCATGGGTATGTATTCGGTTGCGGCTGCGGGCGACATGGCTGTCGACGGCATCTTCTGGCAACTGCTTGCCTACTGTGCCGGCGTTGGCGGTTCGATGCTCATCATCGGTTCGGCTGCTGGCGTTGTGGTAATGGGCTTGGAGAAGATCACCTTCGGATGGTACATGAAGCGCATCACATGGATTGCGTTCGTGGGCTACATCGCAGGTATCGTAAGCTACTATTTCATCCGCACATTCGTATTCTAAACGCCCCCGTCTTTATAGAATCAATTTATAAATAAGGGTTCATTGGAAATAAAGAAACTTATAAACAACTCGTTAAAGGTAGGTCTGTCGATAATGCTCGGCGGACTTATCCTTTACTGGATGTACCGCGACTTCGACTTCAAGACCGTGGCTGACACCCTCATGCACGGCATGAACTGGACTTGGATGTTGCTGTCGTTTCCGTTCGGCATACTGGCACAGATGTTCCGCGGCTGGCGCTGGCACCTCACTCTGGAGCCTATCGGCGAGAAGCCGCGCACGTCTACGAGCATCAACTCGATATTCCTCTCGTATGCCGTCAGTCTTATAGTGCCGCGCATCGGCGAATTTGCTCGCTGCGGCATACTGCGACGCTACGACGGAGTGTCGTTTCCGAAAGCATTGGGCACGGTGGTCATGGAGCGAGCCATCGATTCGGCTCTTGTTATGCTAATCGCTCTCCTTACATTCGCTTTCCAGCTGCGCGTCTTCAACACGTTCTTTGCAGAGACGGGCACCAACCTCGAGTCGATATTCTCCAAATTCTCTGCTGCGGGTTACGCCGTGACTGCCGTTTGCGGCGTCGCTGTGCTCATACTCGCGTGGTATCTGCTGCAGCGCTTTGCCATATATAATAAGGTGCGCACTATGGTGCGTGGCATCTGGCAGGGCATCATGGCTGTGCGCGACGTGAAGCACCCGTGGCTGTTCGTGGCGTTCACGCTGGGCATTTGGGCGAGTTACTTTCTCCACTACTATCTCACGTTCTTCTGTTTCGAGGCTACGTCGCACCTTGGTATGGCGTGCGCTCTCGTAACGTTCATCGTGGGCAGCATCGCTGTCATCGTTCCGACGCCTAACGGTGCCGGTCCGTGGCACTTTGCCGTTAAGACAATGCTCATCCTCTACGGCGTAGGCGATGTCGATGCGCTCAACTTTGTGCTCATCGTCCACTCGGTGCAGACGCTGCTCGTCGTGGTGCTCGGCGTATACGCATGGACTGTTTTGTCCTTTACCAGGACAAAAAGTGGTGAGATGGTGAGATGTTGATGTGGTGAGATTTGTTGAGTTGATGTGGTGAGATGTTGATGAGTTGACATATGCATTTGTCACCATCTCAACACCTCAACATAACAACATCACACCTCAACACCTCAACATAACAACATCTCATCTCAACACCTCAACATAACAACATCTCATCTCAACACCTCAACATAACAACATCACAACATCTCATCTCAACATCACAACAACATATCTCAACACCTCAACACCTCAACACCTCAACACCTCAACACCTCAACATATTATAATACTTAAAACCTTAACATTATGAGTGAAATCAGAAACCTTAACCCCGAATGTATCTGGCGCAACTTTGACGCACTGACACAGGTGCCGCGCCCATCAGGTCATCTTGAAAAAGTACAGCAGTTCTTGCTCGACTTCGCAGCACGCGTAGGCGTGGAAGGCTTCAAGGACGCTGCCGGAAACATCGTGATGCGCAAGCCCGCATCTGTAGGTATGGAGAACAAGAAGGGTGTTATCCTTCAGGCGCACATGGACATGGTGCCGCAGAAGAGCAAGGAGTCGACACACAACTTCGAGACCGACCCTATCGAGACATACGTAGACGGCGAATGGGTACGTGCTAAGGGCACTACTCTCGGTGCCGACAACGGCATCGGCGTGGCTGCCATCATGGCTGTTATGGAGGACAAGACACTGGTTCACGGACCGGTTGAGGGTCTTATCACAGCCGACGAGGAGACTGGCATGTTCGGCGCTAACGACCTGCCATGCGACGAGCTGCAGGGCGACATCCTGCTCAACCTCGACTCTGAGACATGGGGCAAGTTCGTAATCGGTTCGGCTGGCGGCATCGACATCACAGCCACACTCGACTACAAGGAAGTGGAGACCGACAAGGAGGACGCTGCCGTTAAGGTTCTGCTGAAGGGCTTGAAGGGCGGACACTCTGGTCTGGAGATCAACGAGGGCCGCGGCAACGCCAACAAGCTCATGGCTCGCTTCGTGCATGAGGCAATCGCCGAGTTCGGCGCACGTCTGGCTACATGGCACGGCGGCACAATGCGCAACGCTATCCCGTTCGAGTGCGAGGTGGTGCTCACACTGCCGAAGGAGAACGTAGAGGCGCTGAAGGAGAACGTAGAGGAATGGCGCAAGCTGTTCAACCACGAGTTCCGCACTATAGAGGAGAACATCCAGTTCTTCACAGAGGACGTAGAGACTCCGGCTTTCGAGACACCCGAGGAGATTCAGGACAACCTGCTCGACGCTATCTACGGCTGCCACAACGGCGTGCTGCGCATGATTCCTGTATTCCCGTCTGTCGTTGAAACTTCTTCTAACCTCGCCATCATCGACATCGAGGGCGGTCACGCTTACTTCAAGTTGCTCGCACGCTCGGCTAACGAGAGCATGAAGGAGTACATCGCCACCACGCTCGAGTCTACATTCTCGATGGCAGGCATGAAGGTGGAGATGAGCGGCAGCTACGGCGGCTGGGACCCGAACACAGACAGCGAGATTCTTCACCTCATGGAGCAGCACTACCGCGAACTCTTCGGCGAGGAGGCTATCGAGCAGGTAGACCACGCCGGTCTGGAGTGCTCTGTCATCCTCGGCAAGTATCCGCACCTCGACGTAGTATCGTTCGGCCCGACAATGCGCTCGCCGCATACCACATCTGAGCGTTGCCTCATCAAGACTATCGCTCCGTTCTGGGAACTTGTGAAGAAGACTCTTGCAGAGGTGCCTGCAAAGTAAACAGTTTAGTAGCGGAGGTCTCTGGCCTCCGCAGCACCAAAACGAATAAGAATTATAAACAGTAGCGGAGGTCTCTGGCCTCCGCTACTGTTTTATCATCGTATCGCGTTCGCCGCCCGATCGGATTCCGTTCGCCGCCCGATCAGATTCCGTTCGCCGCCCGATCAGATTCCGTACGCCGTCCAATCAGATTCCGTTCGCCGTCCGATGATAAAATCAAACAAATCACACTACATTTCTACGGCTCCTTCAACGCTAACGGCTGCATTGCAGCCGTTTTTTCGTTATATACGTCTATAGAAACGCGGCGTGCACGCAGAGAACGCACGCAGGGGAAGTCGAGGAAGTAAGGGTCTAAGCTGACATACCAACGATGGTTGACAATATTACGACAGTTGCGTAACGCATCGTACACCTTGCGTATCGCCTTCTTGTTGACAACCGTGAGCATACGCCCGCCATCGTCGAGCTCGATGGCAAGCACGAGAAAATAATTTGCAACCGTAATCTTGCGCTGAACCGGTGTTAACTTATGGTTGCGCATCGACGACGTGATGGTTATGTTCCAGCCGTGCTCGTTGTTTAGCTGCTGCATAATCTGGCGAAACACTTTGCCGTGCGACGATGTGTCGGAGATGTTTTTATACGCGATATAATAATGAATCATTTCGTGCAGCAGCGTCTCCTGAAACTCGCGCTCCGAGCACTCGTAGTAGGTGCTGATGCGTATGGTGAAGTCGGTGTACGTCCAACGCAGCAGCTTGCGCACGCGGCGGCACGACATGGTACCCAGTCGGGTGCGTGCCTTCGAAAGTGCAATACGAGGCACAGGCAGCTCATCGCCGAAATAATCGGCGTTGAACTGCCTGAACCATGCGTGCAATATGTCTATAGTAAGCGCCATCCTACTCGGCGCAGTCAGGATAAACGGAGTGGAGATAAGCGCTCACCTTGTCGGACACGACGGTGGCGAGCGCCACCTTGCCCTGCGGGTCGATGACGTAGATGGTAGGAATCCAGCCGATGTGGTAAGCCTTAGCCACGGGCGACTCACGCATCTGTTTCAAGTCGCTCACCTGCGTGTATTCGATGCCGAGCTTAGCCACGCCGTTCTTCCACGACTCCATATTCTTGTCGAACGACACGCCCACGAAAGCCACGCCCTTGGCGCCGAACTTCTTGTAGAGCTGCATGATGAACGGTGAGTCCTTGCGACAGTCGGGGCACCACGAAGCCCAGAAGTCGAGCACTACGTAGCGTCCGCGCAGGTCTTTCAGCTCGAAAGGCTTGCCGTCGATGGTGTTCAGCGTGATGTCGGGCGCGTCTGCGCCTGCCTTCAGCAGGTCGGTGGCATACTTCTGGTCGAGGTCTGTCGCCTTAGCCGCAGGAACTTCTGTCGGCGCCTGCGCATGGATGGCTGCAGGAGCTGCGATGAGCGCCAAAGCCATAAGCATAGTCTTGAGTGTATTCATATTCTTTGAGGTTTATTATCTATATGTTTGTTGCAAATGTATGAATAAAATTTCATTCGGCAAAGGTGGCGCGGATAAAAATGCGGTGCAGCGCTTGCAGGTAACAACTCTTTTACTTAAATTTGCAGAATTAAACAAACCGTAATAAGAATATGAAAAACAAGGTATCATTGGCAAACGCGGGCTACGCGCTTTTTCTTTTGTTCTTCGCACTGGAGCCGCTGCTGGGCAAGTGGGACGCTTACTGGTACGCCTTGTGCGGCTTGGCTGTGGTGTTAGGCGTAGTGCTCGTTGTGGGCATCGTGTGCATCTTCAGACGCAAGGTGTCTACGGACGACTGCATGGATGCAATTAAAAAACATTCGCCCGCCTGCTTCGTCTTCTGCCTCCTCGGCGCAGCGCTCAGCTATGTCTACGATGAGCAGATGTTCTATTTCTGGAATTTCATGGTGGTGCTCGAAGGCTCCAGCTTCGTGGCGCGGCTATTCAAGAAGGCTTAAGAAACAAAAAAGCCCAGTACACTTCACAACGTACTGGGCAGAAGAGAGAGAGAAATTTATGCGTTAAGTTCGTTAATCTGACTTATCACTTCGTCGTTCGTGCGCTGCATCTTGAGGAAGATGCGGAAGGCGAAGATCAAACCGCAGACGCCACCGATGACACCGCCAACACGGCGTATATCGTGCTACGGTTGTCTCTCACAAGCTGCGAGAATTGTTGCTCTGTTGTGTTCATTTGCTTGTTGTTTATTACTTTTTCTGCTCTTTAGACGCACAGAAGGTGGAGTTTGCTACAGAAAAAAGTTGTGTTTTTTCGAGGTATATAAAAAAAGAATGGCTACAACCGCTACTCTTCCGTCTGCGTCTTAGGCCAATTGACGAGGAAGAGTTTCTCCGTGGCGCGCGTGAAAGCCGTGTAGAGCCAATGGATATAGTCGGGCGTGAGCATTTCGTCGGTCATATAGCCTTGGTCTACGTAGACGTGCGCCCACTGTCCGCCCTGCGCCTTATGGCACGTGACGGCATAGGCGTACTTTATCTGCAACGCATTGTAGAAGGGATCGGCTTTCAGACGCTTGTAGCGCTCGGGCTTGGTGCGCACATCGGCGTAGTCTGCCATCACCTCGTCGAAGAGCTGCTGACTCTGTTCGCGTGTGAGCGCTGGCGCCTCGGTGGCGAGCGTGTCGGTGAGCGCCGTCACCTGCAACTCGTAGTTGTCGTAGTCGGGGAACTGCAGCCAGAGGTCGACGAAGTGGAAGCCGTAGAGGTCGCGGCGGTTGCGCACGCGCTGTATCACGGCACGGTCGCCGTTGGCTATGAACGCCGGTGTCGACGTGTCCTCAGCCTTCTTCTGCTCGGTCCAGTAGTAGCTGTTCTTCACAACCATGAGCCAGTCGCCCGACGTGAGTTCCTCCTCACGCCAAAGCACTTGGTTGCGTATGCCCTGATTGTATATATTGGCGCGCTTGTTGGAGCGCGTAACAACCATCGTCTCGTCCATGCCCACCTGAGAATAGCTCGTGGCGAGCGTCTCGATGAGTTCGTCGCCCGGCACGCAGACGATGTCGGGGAAGCCGCTGAAGCGAATCTTGGGCAGGGCTGTCGCCTCGTCGTGCGTAATCATCTGGCGTATCACCGTGGCGTTGTAGAGTATGCCCGACTGCTGGCTCTGGCGCAGCACCTCGCGCAGGTCGCTCTCGTAGACGGTGAGTCCGTAGCCGGAGATGAACGCTGAGGAGAGAGCCGGCGACTCCTCCTCGCCTACCGGCGGCAGCTGAGCCTTGTCGCCGATGAGCACCAAGCGGCAGTTGCGACCCGAATAGACGAACTGCACAAGGTCGTCGAGCAGACAGCCCGTGCCGAACACCGACTCGCGCAAGCCTTCGTTGGCTATCATCGACGACTCGTCGACGAGAAACAGCGTGTCGGTCATCATGTTCGGGGCAAGCGAGAACGAACCGCCGAGCGACTGCTGGCGGTAGATGCGGCGGTGGATGGTGGAAGCCTGCACGCCTGAGTTCAAGGCGAACACTTTCGCAGCACGACCCGTCGGCGCAAGCAGAACAACGCGCTGCTTCAACGCGAGCATCGTGCGCACTATGGCGCCGGAGAGCGTCGTCTTACCCGTACCTGCCGAACCGCGCAACAGCATTGCCACATGGTCGTCACGGTCGGCGAGGAACTCGGCGAAGGTGTCGATGGCGTGCTGCTGGTCGGCGGTAGGCTCAAAGCCGAGCGCCTGCACAATGAGTGTCTTATAGTTTATAGCGTACACTTCGTTTTTTTTAATAAAGCTACGGCTGGCACAGCACGGTGCAGACACGGTCCTGGAAAGCGCGACCGTTGCTGTGGTGCTGTATGCCCTGGTTGATGATGGAGAATGCGAGATGGTGTCCGTTGGCTGCCGTGCAATAGCCGGCAAGCGACGATACGCCCTGCACGGTGCCGGTCTTGGCGTGTACGTTGCCGGCGGTGAACACACCCTTCATGCGCTTGCGCAGCGTTCCGTCTTCGCCGGCGATGGGCAGAGACGGGCGCAGGTGCATGTAGATATTGTTGTTGCGGAACGCATAGCGCAGAAGTTGCACTTCGAGTTCAGCCGAGAGATAGTTGTAGAGCGAGAGTCCGCTGCCGTCGGCTATCTCGTAGCGTTTCGGGTTAAGCCCCACCTTCGATATCAGCTTGTTTATTATGCCGCGAGCTTGCTTTGCCGACGCATGCTTTGTGCCGGTAGACGCTGCCAACTGGTAGAACATCGACTCGGCGTAGAGGTTGTCGCTCTTCTTCATCATGCGCATCAGTATCTGGTCGATGGTGTGGAAGCGGCGACAGATGCAAAAAGCGTCGCCGGGGCGCTGCGCCTCGCCTGCCTTGCCTTCAAAAACGATGTTGTCGGCAAGCAGGTTGCTCACAAAGCGCTCTACGAACGCGTCTTTCCTACTGATGAGCAGCGGCGAGAGCACGGGGCTGTCGTCGTCCCAGCACCATCCGGCGCCGAACTGGTCGGCGTCTTTCATCGACTTGTCGGCATAGATATTGCCGCGAATGGTGTCGACGCCCATCTTGTGGATTGCTTCGACAAAGGCACGCATGTCGTCGGAGTTGAAGCGCGGGTCGAAGCCGCCCACACAGTAGATGTCGCCCGTAAGCGTGCGGTCGCTCACTTCACCGGTATAGCACAGCTCGGTCTTGAACTGATAGCTGCCGCCCAAGCGGTCGATAGCTGCTATCGCCGTGACGAGTTTCATCGTAGACGCCGGGCGCAGAAGCAGACGCGCGTTGTGACTGTAGAGCACCGAGTCGGCATCGAGGTCGTAAACCATCATTCCGACTGTACTTGTCTCGAACATATCGTGCTGAAGCAAATTGTCCAAGTGTTTTGCCACAGCAATATTCCACGGCAAAGCCTGCTCCGTCACCTTGAACGTGTCGGGCATCAGCGTGTCGGCTACCGCCGAACTGTCGTCTTCGTCAAACTCAATATCTGTCTGTGCCGTTGCTCCTGATGCGAAGAGGAACGCCACGAGGGTCAATACATATTTATATATATAGTCTTTCATGCTTGTTTATACATATAGCCTTAACTGTCTGTTTATATAGCCTTAAATGTCTGTTTATATAGCCTTAAATGCTTGTTATTTTTTGTCTGCGACGTATTTCTTCGATGAATTCTTTTGTCTGCTGCGGCTGTGCATAAGTTATCTTTCCGCAACCGTATTCTATCACGATGTGGCGCGCCGTGAACAATGTGCCTCGCACCGCACGTGCCGCTATTATCTCGTTGACGGCAATAGTTGTGCTCTTGCCAAGTCTGCCACGTACTATCACGAGGTTGCCGTCTGCGGTGAATGTGTATGTGGTGTGTACCAAGCGGTCGACACCTGCCGCGCCAAGCAACAGACACACGAAGCCTAACGCAGGGGTTATGCCGCTGCGCACAAGGAAACACCACAGAGCTACAACTGCCAACAATACTATCGTGGCTATGCCCTGCAGGCTGACGTTATGATGGAATGTTCGGTTCATAATGCAAATCTACTATTTTTTTGTGATACAGACAAGCGATACACAACAAAACAGCCCGACCATCATTGCGACGAATGATGATCGGGCGATTTAATTTACATTTCTATTAAATCGTATATTCTAATTTCAGACTACTCGCAAATGTTGGTTTTATTACTCGCAAATGCTGAATTAGAAAATCGTGAGTGTGTAAAGATAGACTACCGCTGCGGGGAACGCCATCAGCGAAGAGTCGAAACGGTCGAGCATTCCGCCGTGACCGGGCAGGATGTTGCCAGAATCCTTGATGCCGATGGTGCGCTTGAAGAGCGACTCAACAAGGTCGCCCCATGTGCCGAAGAACACAACCACGAGGCCCAAGCCCATCCACTGCGGTATGCTGAGGGCCAGTTCCGCAGCGCCGTTGTGCAGAGAAGATGTCTCGTAGAGACCAACGCCTGCTGCAACAGCGAGTACAAGGATGCCGCCTCCGATGCTTCCTTCCCAACTCTTGCCCGGACTAACACGCGGGAAGAGTTTGTGCTTGCCGAAGAGCGAACCGCTGAGGTAAGCGCCAGTGTCGTTTGTCCAAAGGAAAACAAACACGCTAAGCGGCAACAGATAGTTGTAAACCACGCCGTCTGCACCCGCACGGAATGCGAGTACGTTGATTGTAGACAACGGCAATGCGATATACATCTGAGCAAGCATTGTATACGCCCAGTTGTTTATCGGATTCGGCGCCTTTGTGTAGAGTTCGGCGATGAACAGATAGACGATAGTAAGCAAGTAAGGGATGAACACTGCCGACGGAACGATGCCCGAGCAATAGCCAGCGATACTGAAGAACAAGTACACGCCGGCAACGGTGGTGATGAGACGGTTCGTTGTGACGCCTTCTATGTCGTTCACAATGCCCGTAAACTCCCAGATGGTGAGTCCGGTGACCAATGCGAACAGAAGTATCATCGCCTCCGGACGCAAGAAACACGTGACAATGGCTGCTACGAAGAGCACACCGGTGATGGCACGTACAATGAAGTTTTTCATTTTATCGCTCATAATGCTTACGTTTATTTGTTTTCTGTCTGTTCAGCCGCGTCGTCAGCTGCATTTTCCGCTGCATCAACCGGCTTTTCTACAGATTCAGCATCAGTATTTTCAGACTTGTCTGTAGGAAGTGCAGCCTGCTTCGCCAATGATTCCTCGTGTTCTTTCTGCGCCTGGCGCACAGCCTCCGGCATATCTTCAAGTTTCGGTGTGTTGTCGTCGATGATTTCCTCAGAACGACTCACCCACGGACGCTTTCCGAAGATGCGCTCCACGTCCTCTGCAAAGATTACCTCACGAGTCATGAGGAGTTCGGCGAGTTCGTTGTGACCCGCAGCGTGCTCCTTAAGCAAAGCCTTGGCACGTGCATACTCGTCGTTCACCATCTTCAGCACCTCGTCGTCGATGATCTTAGCCGTTGTCTCCGAGTAAGGACGCTGGAACTGATACTCCTGGTTGTTGTAGTAGCAGATATTCGGCAGACGATCGCTCATGCCGGCGTAGGCAACCATGCCGAAAGCCGACTTTGTAGCGCGTTCGAGGTCGTTCATAGCGCCGGTAGAAATGTGTCCGGTGAAGAGTTCTTCGGCTGCACGACCGCCAAGCAGTGCGCACATCTCGTCGAGCATCTGCTCCTTTGTTGTGATCTGACGTTCTTCGGGCAGATACCAAGCTGCTCCGAGCGCTCTGCCACGCGGCACGATGCTCACCTTAACGAGCGGATTGGCGTGCTCGCAGAACCAAGAAACGGTAGCGTGACCAGCCTCATGCAGCGCTATTGTGCGCTTCTCTGACTCAGTCATTACCTTTGTCTTCTTCTCCAGACCGCCGATGATGCGGTCTACTGCGTCGAGGAAGTCCTGCTTGCCTACCTTGTTGCTATTATGGCGTGCGGCGATAAGCGCCGCCTCGTTGCACACATTGGCGATATCTGCACCCGAGAAGCCCGGCGTCTGACGCGAGAGGAAGTCGATGTCCACCGTCTCGTCTATCTTCACCTTTCTCAGATGCACCTGGAATATCTCCTTACGCTCTGTAAGGTCGGGCAGATCGACCGTAATCTGACGGTCGAAACGTCCGGCACGAAGCAATGCCTTGTCGAGCATATCAGCACGGTTGGTGGCAGCGAGGATGATAACACCGCTGTTTGTGCCGAAACCGTCCATCTCTGTAAGCAAAGCGTTAAGCGTATTCTCGCGCTCATCGTTGCCGCCCATTGCCGGATTCTTGCTACGTGCACGACCTACGGCGTCGATCTCGTCGATGAAGATAATGCACGGAGCCTTCTCCTTTGCCTGACGGAAGAGGTCGCGGACACGACTTGCACCCACGCCGACGAACATCTCCACGAAGTCGGAACCGCTCATAGAGAAGAACGGAACGCCTGCTTCGCCTGCCACAGCCTTTGCGAGCAATGTCTTACCGGTGCCCGGAGGGCCTACAAGGAGTGCTCCCTTAGGAATCTTACCACCAAGTTCGGTATACTTCTGCGGTTGCTTGAGGAAGTCGACAATCTCCTGCACCTCCTGCTTTGCGCCAACCTGACCCGCTACGTCCTTGAACGTGATGCCGAGGTCGTTGCCCTTCTCATACATCTGCGCCTTCGACTTGCCGACGTTGAAAACTCCGCCGCCAGCTCCGCCGCCGCCCATGCGGCGCATCATGAAGAGCCACAAGAATACGAAGAAGATAATCGGACCGAAGGTGTAGAACAGCGTCATGAGTCCGGAGTTGGAGTCCTTCTCGTAGCTGAAATCGAGTATCTTGCCACTCTTCATTGCAGAAGAGAGATAGTTGTCTACGCCGTCAACCGAGCCGTATGTAACTTCTACATACGGTTTCTGACCAACCTGCTGCGCTGACTTGCCGAACACGTCGCGGATTTTGTCCGGACGCACGTACATACGCAGCGTTCCGTTGTCCTTGTTCACAACCACACTGCGTGCATAGCCCTTGTCGACATACACCTGAAACTTGGTGTACGTAGCTTCCTGACCAGCAGCACCGCCGTCGAAGAAGCCCTTGCCGCCATCTGTAAAGAACAGCAAAGCCAGCATCACGATGATAATCGTGTAGATCCAGTTCATGTTGAACTTAGGCATCTTCGGCTGATTGTTATCGCCAGATGGATTATTGTTTGTGTTCATATTAACCTAACTATTAATCGAGATTCGGAATGTTCGTAACCTTAGCGTCCTCCCAGAGGTTCTCAAGGTTGTAGAAGTCGCGTGCTTCCGGTATGAAGATGTGCACGATAACCTCCACGTAGTCCATTGCCACCCAGTAAGCCTGCGGCAGACCGACTGTATGTACCGGCTTTTCGCCAGCCTCAATGCGTGCCGTCTCACATACAGAGTCGGCGATAGCCTCCACCTGCGAGGGCGAGTTGCCCTGACAGATTACGAAGTAGCTTGCTATATTGCCGTCGATACCACGGAGGTCGGCGATTGTGATGTCCTGTCCTTTCTTCTCTTGAATACCTTTTACGATGGCTTCAACCAACTTGTCTTTAATTTCCATTTACTATTGTCCTTGTTTAATGATATATTCTGATGTATATTTTCGGTGTATATTATATAATGTATATATTATTTAATGTGACTACATTTATATACCTGCTTTTTAAGCCGTACAAAGATACAGCGATTTATCCGAAAAACGACTTAAAACCACGGAAAATGGCTTTTTATTAGATTTTATTAAAAAAAATCAGCGAAAAATATTGCCGTTCTAAAAATTATTCGTAACTTTGCACTCGCAATAAGGGAACAAGTTGCAATAACATATTGGGATATGGTGTAATGGTAACACTGCAGATTCTGGTCCTGCCTTTCCTGGTTCGAGTCCGGGTATCCCAACTTTGAGCGACATTCTTCTTATTAAGAGGGATGTTTTTTATTGCGATAGAGTTCCGATTTTGCAAACATTGGGATATGGTGTAATGGTAACACTGCAGATTCTGGTCCTGCCTTTCCTGGTTCGAGTCCGGGTATCCCAACTCAAAGCATTCATCTTTCAAAGATGGATGCTTTTTTTGTATACAATAAATACCCTATATTACTTTTTTTACGTAACTTTGCATGGAATAGGAGGTCTGCTGCCTTCTATCGCAAAAAAGGATTCAGAAGATTTCAAAAAGACATCAGTATATTTCAACAATATATGAGCACCGACAACTTGGAATTATTAGACAAGATACAGTATCCCGACGACCTCCGCAAGTTGCCCATTGAGCAACTGCCGGAGCTCTGCGCCGAACTGCGTCAGGACATTGTGAAGGAATTGTCCGTCAACCCCGGACACCTTGCGTCGTCGCTTGGCGTGGTGGAGCTGACGGTGGCGTTGCACTACGTGCTGAACACGCCCTACGACCGCATCGTGTGGGACGTAGGACATCAGGCGTACGGCCACAAGATACTCACCGGACGCAAGGACCAGTTCTACACTAACCGCAAACTGGGCGGCATACGCCCGTTCCCGTCCCCGAAAGAAAGCGAGTACGACACATTCACGTGCGGACACGCCTCCAACTCCATCTCCGTGGCGTTGGGCATGGCTGTGGCTGCGCATAAGAACAACGACACAGACCGACACGTCGTAGCCGTAATAGGCGACGGCGCGATGTCTGGCGGACTGGCATTTGAGGGTCTCAACAACGTATCGTCGTCGCCCAACGACCTGCTCATCATCCTCAACGACAACGACATGAGCATCGACCACGCTGTGGGCGGCATGGAGAAATACCTGCTCAACCTCGACACCAACGCCACATACAACCGCTTGCGCGACCGCGCTTCGAAGTGGCTCCACTCGAAGGGCTATCTCAACGACGACCGTCGCAAGGGACTCATACGCCTCAACAACGCCATCAAGTCGGCGCTTGCCCACCAGCAGAACATCTTCGAGGGCATGAACATACGCTACTTCGGTCCGTTCGACGGCAACAACGTGGTGGAACTAGTGCGCATACTCAACCAGCTGAAGGACATGCGCGGTCCGAAGCTCCTGCACCTGCACACGGTGAAGGGCAAGGGATACAAACCTGCCGAGGAAGCGGCTACGATATGGCACGCACCTGGCAAGTTCGACCCCGATACGGGCGAACGACTCACCGGCGACACTTCGTCGCAGCCGCTGCGCTACCAGGACGTGTTCGGACGCACTATCATCGAACTTGCGAAGCAGAACCCGAAGATAGTGGGCGTAACGCCGGCTATGCCTACGGGTTGCTCTCTCGACCTGATGATGCACGAGATGCCCGACCGCGTCTTCGACGTGGGCATCGCCGAAGGACATGCCGTTACGTTCTCAGCCGGAATGGCTAAAGACGGACTGATGCCGTTCTGCAATATATATAGCGCCTTCTCGCAGCGCGCATACGACAACATAGTGCACGACGCGGCGATACTCAATCTGCCGCTCGTACTGTGCTTAGACCGCGCCGGACTGGTTGGCGAGGACGGCGCTACGCACCACGGCGTGCTCGACATCGCCGCATTGCGCCCCGTGCCCAACCTCACGCTCTGCTCGCCTATGGACGAGTGCGAGCTGCGCCGCATGATGTACACAGCTCAACTGCCCGACAAGGGCACGGTAGTGATACGCTACCCGCGCGGCAGAGGTGTGCGTCGCGACGACTGGCATTGTGCGCTTGAAGAGATACCCGTCGGCAAGGGCCGCTGCATACGCGAAGGCAGCGATGTAGCGGTGCTCAGCTACGGACCTATCGGCAACGATGTGGAGAAAGCTATCAACGAGCTTGCCGCTGAGGGCTGCACACTCAGCGTAGCCCACTACGACATGCGCTTCTGCAAACCGCTCGACGAGGCGCTCCTGCAGGACATCGCAGCGAAGTTCAAGCGCATCATCACCATCGAGGATGCGCAGCGCACGGGCGGCTTCGGTTCGGCTGTGCTCGAGTGGATGAGCGACAACGACAAGCAGGTGAAGGTGGTGCGCATGGGCATACCCGACCGTTTCATCGAGCACGGCACCGTGGCTCAGCTTCAGCACATTGCGGGCATTGACGTAGAAGCGATTAAAGCACGAATAAAGAATTTTGAGTTTTGAGTTTTGAATTTTGAATTATGCGCTGCGCGCATTTTGAATTTATGAGTTGAGAGTTATGAATTCAAAATCAGCGAAACCGACAATTCAAAAATCAAAATTCAAAAATCAAAACTCCTACGCAAATCTCAACACCCCACCATCTCAACACCTCAACACCTCACCAACATCACACCATCAAAACAAAAGAACATGAAAATCATTATATCTGGCGCATACGCCATCGGCTGCCACCTCGCACGACTGCTCTCGCGCGAACACGAGGACATCGTGGTTATGGACACCGACGAGGAGCGCTTCTCACATATCGGTTCCGATGTAGACATCCTCACGATGGAGGCATCGTCAACGAGCATCGAGGCGCTGAAGAACGCCGGTGCGGAGAAAGCCGACTTGTTCATTGCCGTGACACCCGACGAGAGCAAGAACATGAACTCGTGCGTGTTGGCGAAGGCGCTGGGCACCAAGAAGACCGTGGCAAAGATAGACAACGCGGAGTATATCGCGCCCGACCTGCAGGAGTTTTTCTCGCAGCTCGGCGTCAGCAAACTCATCTACCCGGAGATGCTTGCAGCCACCGACATCAACAACGGACTGAAGATGTCGTGGGTGCGCCAGCGCTGGGACGTGCACGGCGGAGCATTGGTTATGCTCGGCGTGAAGCTGCGCGAGACATGTACCATCCTCGACCGACCGATGCGCGAGATCTGCGGACCAGATGATCCGTACCACATCGTGGCTATCAAGCGCGCCGGCGAGACCATCATCCCTGGCGGTAACGACTGCTTGCAGATGTACGACCTCGCCTACTTCATGACTACCAAGCAGTACATACCCTACATCCGCAAGATTGTGGGCAAGGAGCACTACGTAGACGTGAAGAACGTGATGATTATGGGCGGCGGAGCGACAGCTGTGCGTACCGTGAAGACCATGCCTTCGTACATGGACGTGAAGATTATAGAAACCGACGAGCAGCGCTGCGAGCGCCTCAACGCCCTTCTCGAGGACGAGAAGGCGCTCATCATCAACGGCGACGGACGCGACCTCACACTGCTCATCGAGGAAGGCATCAAGAACACGCAGGCGTTCGTGGCTCTCACGGGCAACGCCGAGACTAATATCCTCGCCTGCCTTACGGCGAAGCGCATGGGTGTGCGCAAGACGGTGGCTATGGTAGAGAACATCGACTACGTGAGCATGGCTGAGAGTCTGGATATCGGCACAATCATCAACAAGAAGTCGATTGCGGCGAGCCACATCTATCAGATGATGCTCGACGCCAACGTTCACAACGTGCGCTTCCTGATGACTGCCAACGCCGACGTTGCCGAGTTCATACCGTCGGAAGGTTCGAAGGTGACGCAGAAGCCCGTGAAGGACCTCGGTCTGCCGGTAGGCATGACCATCGGCGGACTGGTGCGTGACGGCGTAGGTCTGCTCGTGTCGGGTAACACCATGATTCAGCCCGGCGACTCGGTAATGGTATTCTGCCACAACGTCAACATGAAGAAAATAGAGAAGTTCTTTCTGTAATGATAAACCTGAAACTTTTATATAAAATCATCGGTTCGCTGCTCTTCATCGAGACAACGATGTTCCTCGTGTGCCTTGGCGTCGCCATAGGCTACGAGGAGGAAGATATTTTCCCGTTCGCTTGCTCAGTCATTATCTCTGCAAGCGTCGGCCTCACGATGCGTCTGCTTGGACGCAAGTGCGAAAACTCACTATCGCGTCGCGACGCCTATCTCGTAGTGACGCTCACCTGGGTAGTGTTCTCACTCTTCGGCACCCTACCCTTCCTCATTGGCGGCTACCTACAGTCGTTCACAGACGCATTCTTTGAAACCATGTCGGGCTTCACCACCACCGGAGCCACCATCATCGACGACGTCTCCACGCTGCCCCACGGCATATTGTTCTGGCGTTCGTTCATGCAGTGGATAGGCGGTTTGGGTATAGTGTTCTTCACCATCGCCCTTCTGCCCTCGTTTGTAGGCGGAAGCGTGAAGGTGTTCGCCGCCGAAGCCACGGGCCCTATCAAGACCAAGCTGCACCCGCGCCTCAGCACCAACGCCAAGTGGATATGGGTGGTTTACCTCTGCATCACGCTGCTCTGCATCGGTTCGCTGATGCTTGCCGGCATGACGCCGTTCCGCAGCATCAACTACAGTATGGCGACGGCGGCAACGGGTGGCTTCGCGGTAGACAGCGACTACTCGGTGTTCACGCCCGCCGTGCAGTACATCCTCACGTTCTTCTGCTTCGTATCGGGCGTCAATTTCACCTTATTATATATATCCGTCTCTAAGCGCAAGCTGTCCACGCTGCTCAAGAGTGCCGAGTGCCGTCTATATCTCTCCATGGTTTTAGGCTGCGCTGCGTTCATAGCCTTCGAACTGATGTGGAAGAACGACTACGCTCTGGAGCCAGCCGTGCGCAGCAGTCTGTTCCATGTGGTGTCGTTCATCACCAGTACGGGTCTGTTGGCAGACGACCCTGCCAAGTGGGCGCACGTGACGTGGGTGGTGCTCGCCGTGTGTATGTTCCTCGGTCCATGCTCGGGCTCTACGGGCGGTGGCTTCAAGTGCATCCGCGGCGTCATGCTTCTGAAGGTGATAAAGAACGAGTTCCGCCAGATGCTCCACCCCAACGCCGTTCTGCCGGTAAAGATAGACGGTGTGAACGTGCCGCAAAGCAAGCGCGTAACGCTGCTGGCTTTCCTCACGAGCTACCTCATCCTGTGTCTCATATGCTCGTTCTCGATGATTGCGATGGGCATCGACAACACCAACGCCATCACCATCACGCTGAGTACGCTCGGCAACGTCGGACCGACGCTCGGTCTTGAGATCGGACCGACCATGTCGTGGAGCATTCTGCCCGACACGGCGAAGTGGATATGCTCCATACTGATGCTCATCGGACGTCTTGAGATATTCACGGTTCTTGTGATATTCACGCCGCAGTTCTGGAAGGAGAACTAAAAAAGAAGTTCTGAAGAAGAATCAAGCCGTAATATCTGTCAATCTGAAACCTATATTCCTATAATGAGTCATCGTTCTCCGAACGCAATCCAATCGGACGGCGAACGCAATCCAATCGGACGGCGGACGCAATCCGATCTGACACCGTACGGAGAACGATGACTCATGCTATATCTGCAAGCCCCTTCTTTTGTGCTTTTATTAGGGTTTGTTTAGTTTTTTCGTGCCTTTTTACTTGCTCCAAACTGCCATTTTTGCTATATTTGCAACCGTATCTTTGATACTTTTGCATTAAAACAAATTTACTACTAACATAATATCTTACACTATGGCAAAAACAAAGCAGATTGTAGAGTGTGTGCCTAACTTCAGCGAAGGCCGCGACTTGAACGTTATTCGTCAGATCACTGACGCAGTGGAGAGCGTTAAGGGTGTTAAGTTGCTCGACGTAGACCCGGGCGAAGCAACCAACCGCACAGTCGTAACCTTCGTTGGCGAACCCGACGACGTCGTGGAGGCTGCTTTCAGAGCAGTGGGCAAAGCCGCTCAACTTATAGATATGCGTCAGCATCACGGTGCGCATCCGCGTATCGGCGCCACCGACGTACTGCCGATTGTTCCGGTGAGCGGCATCACGCTTGAGGAGTGCGCAGAGATTTCGCGCCAGCTCGCCAAGCGCATCGCCGACGAACTCAACATTCCGTGCTATTGCTACGAGGCAGCGGCGTTCAAGCCGGAGCGCAAGAACCTCGCCGTGTGCCGCAAGGGCGAATACGAGGGCATCGCCGAGCGTATCGACGACGACGCTGAGGCGCCCGACTTCGGCAGACGTCCGTTCGACGAGCAGGTGGCTCGCACTGGCTGCACCGTCGTAGGAGCACGCGACTTTCTCATCGCCGTCAACTTCAATCTCAACACTACTTCTACACGCCGCGCCAACGCCATCGCGTTCGACGTGCGCGAGAAGGGTCGCCCCATGCGCGAAGGCAACCCCATCACCGGCAAGAAGCTCTGCTACGCCGACGGCACGCCTATCATGAAGCCCGGCACGCTGAAGTGTACGAAGGCTATCGGATGGTATATCGACGAATACGGCATCGCTCAGGTGTCGATGAACATCACCAATATCAATGTAACGCCGCTGCACAAGGCGTTCGACGAGGTGTGCCGCTGCGCTCAGAACCGCGGCGTGCGCGTTACGGGCACAGAGATTGTGGGGCTCGTGCCGGAGCGCACCCTGCTCGAAGCCGGTCGCTACTTCCTCGCTAAGCAGCAGCGCTCGGCTGGCATACCGAAGAAGGACATTCTCAACATCGCCATCAAGTCGCTCGGACTCTCCGACCTCAAGGAGTTCAAGCCCGAGGAGAAGATTATAGAATACGTAATGGCAGCAGGCGCAGAGAAGCAGAACCTGCTCGTAGACCTCACCGTGAAGGGCTTTGCCGAGGAGACATCGCGCGAGAGTCCGGCTCCTGGAGGCGGATCGGTTTCGGCATACATGGGCGCACTGGGCGCATCGTTAGCTACGATGGTGGCTAACCTGTCGAGCCACAAGCCGGGATGGGACGATCAATGGGACGAGTTCGCTGCCGTTGCCGAGGAAGGCATAGCTCTGCAGGAGCGTCTGCTCCACCTCGTAGACGAGGATACAGAGGCGTTCAACCGCATCATGGCTGCCTTCGGAATGCCGAAGAACACGCCTGAGGAGAAGGCTGCACGCTCGGAGGCTATACAGACCGCTACGCTCTTCGCTACGGAGGTGCCGCTGGAGACGATGAAGGCTTCGTTCGAGGTGTTCGACGTTTGCCGCAAGATGGTAGAAAAGGGCAACCCGAACAGCGTGTCGGATGCTGGCGTGGGCGCATTGGCAGCGCGCGCAGCTGTGCTCGGTGCTGGAATGAACGTGAAGATTAACGCCGGCTCGCTGAAAGACCGCAAAAAGGCTGAAGCGCTCATCGCCGAGGCTAACGAGCTTATAGCCAAGGCAAACAGCGAAGAGGCTGAGATTACAAAACTCGTTGAAGAGAAACTATAGCCCCTCCCCGCCCTCCCCATCGGGGAGGGAGAGCTGGCAGCGAAACTATTAACCATAACCCAACTCAGCCCCCTCCCTGACGGGGAGGGAGAGCTGGCAGCGAAACAATTAATCATAGCCCAACTCACCCCCTCCCCGATGGGGAGGGATGGGGAGGGGCTTCTAAAACATTATCCTATGACATTTGCAGAAGAGATACGCTTGGGCATACCCGACTTCCTTCCCGAACCGATGCCCTACGACCCGAATATAAATCATGCGCCGAAGCGCAAGGAGATACTCAACCACGAAGAGAGGAAGCTGGCGCTACGCAACGCACTGCGCTACTTCCCGAAACAGTTGCACGCACAACTGGCGCCGGAGTTCATCGCCGAACTCGACACGTACGGACGCATCTATATGTACCGCTATCGCCCTACATACGATATGTACGCACGCCCCATCGACGAGTATCCGCACCGCTCCGAGCAGGCTGCCGCCATCATGCTCATGATTCAGAACAACCTTAACCCCGAAGTGGCTCAACATCCGCATGAGCTTATCGTCTACGGAGGCAACGGCGCCATCTTCCAGAACTGGGCGCAGTACCGACTCACGATGAAATATCTCAGCGAGATGACCGACGAGCAGACGCTCGTGATGTACTCGGGTCATCCGCTCGGACTCTTCCCGTCGCATCCGAACGCTCCGCGCGTAGTGGTGACGAACGGAATGGTGATACCCAACTACTCGAAGCCCGACGACTGGGAGCGCCTGAACGCTCTCGGCGTGAGCCAGTACGGACAGATGACTGCCGGATCGTACATGTACATCGGTCCGCAGGGCATCGTGCACGGCACAACCATCACCGTGCTCAACGCGGCGCGCAAGCAGCGCAGCGAGAAGGGCGGACCGCAGGACATTCGCGGCATGCTTTTCGTGTCGTCGGGCCTGGGCGGCATGTCGGGCGCTCAGCCTAAGGCTGGCAACATCGCCGGCGTGGTGAGCGTGGTGGCAGAGATTAACCCACTGGCGGCGAAGAAGCGCTACGACCAGGGATGGGTGGACGAACTGCACGACAATCTCGACGAACTCATACCTGCCATAAAGCGCAGCGTGGAAGAGAAACGCACGGTGTCGATGGCTTACGTGGGCAACGTGGTAGACCTCTGGGAGCGTCTTGCCGACGAAGGCGTACACGTGGACATAGGCAGCGACCAGACCTCGCTCCACAACCCGTGGGCAGGCGGCTACTATCCTGCCGACCTCACGCTCGAGGAGTCGAAGACGATGATGGCTGAGAACCCCGACGAGTTCCGCAAGCATGTGCAGGCGTCGCTGTGCCGCCAGGTGGCTGCCATCAACCGCCTCGCCGCCAACGGCATGTACTTCTTCGACTACGGCAACGCATTCCTCCTGCAGTCGAAGCGCGCAGGTGCCGACATCTGCACAGAGGACGGCAAATTCCGCTATCCGTCGTACGTGCAGGACATCATGGGACCGATGTTCTTCGACTACGGATTCGGTCCGTTCCGCTGGGTATGCACATCGGGCGACCCTGCCGACCTTGCCAAGACCGACGAGATTGCGGCACGTGTGCTTGAGGAGATAATGAAGAACTCGCCCGACGAGATAAAGGGACAGATGGCTGACAACATCCACTGGATTGTGGAGGCAGGCAGAAACCAGCTTGTGGTGGGTTCGCAGGCTCGCATCCTCTACGCCGACGCTGAAGGTCGTGCGAAGATTGCATTAGCGTTCAACGAGGCTATACGCAAGGGCGAGATAACCCGACCCATCGTGCTCGGACGCGACCATCACGACGTGTCGGGCACCGACTCACCGTTCCGCGAGACAAGCAACATCTACGACGGTTCGCAGTTCTGCGCCGACATGGCTGTGCAGAACGTCATCGGCGACTCGTTCCGCGGCGCTACATGGGTGTCGCTGCACAACGGTGGCGGCGTAGGCTGGGGCGAAGTGATAAACGGCGGCTTCGGCATGGTGATAGACGGTAGCGCAGACAGCGACCGACACATCAGCGAGATGTTGTTCTGGGACGTGAACAACGGCATCGCACGCCGTGCATGGGCACGCAACGAAGGCTCTATCCACAGCATAGAGCGCGAGATGCAGCGTTCGCACGGACTGCAGGTCACGATGCCGAGCATCGTCGACGACGACATCATCAATCTAATATAGTAATATCAGGGGGTGCACTTGTCTCAAGTGCACCAACCAAGAAGAATAGTGCTAACAGATAGATTGGTGCACTTCTTGCTCTGGCAAGCGGCAAAGCCGAGCGGAGACAAGTGCACCCCCTGAATTGGCACCCCTTCCTCAACAACCAAATAAGAAACAACGACAATGAAAAAACATCAGATTTCAGCCGAGCATCTCTCAATCGAGCGTATTGGCGAGGTGGTTTATGGCGGCTACAAGATAGAACTGAGTGACGACGCGCAGAAGCGCATCGTGAAGTGTAGAGAATATCTCGACCGAAAGATTGCGGAGACCACCGCTCCTATCTACGGCGTTACAACAGGCTTCGGCTCGCTCTGCAACGTGAGCATCGGCGCCGACGACTTAGCGCAGCTGCAGATAAACCTTATGATGTCGCATGCTTGCGGCACGGGCGACCGTGTGCCTAACGACATCGTGAAGATTATGCTGCTCTTGAAGATACAGTCGCTCAGCTACGGCTTCTCGGGTTGCCAGCTCGTAACCGTAAACCGACTCATCGACTTCTTCAACAACGACATATATCCTGTGGTATACATGCAGGGCTCGCTCGGCGCATCGGGCGACCTCGTTCCGCTGGCTCACCTTACGCTCCCGCTCGTCGGTCTCGGCGAAGTGGAGGTAGACGGCAAGGTGATTAGCGGCGAAGAGATGCTGCAGAAGTTCAACTGGCAGCCTATCCAGCTCGCATCGAAAGAGGGTCTGGCGCTGCTCAACGGCACGCAGAACATGGGTGCGTTCGCTGTATGGGCGCTGCTGCAGTCGCATCGTCTGAGCGATTGGGCAGACAAGATTGCGGCTATGTCGCTCGACGCCTACTACGGACTCACGGCGCCTTTCACCGACGCTGTGCATCAGGTACGTCCGCACAAGGGACAGATCGTCACTGCGGCTCGCATGAGAGAGCTGCTCAAGGGCAGTGAGATTGTGGAGAAGCCGAAATCGTACGTGCAGGACCCGTATTCGTTCAGATGCATTCCGCAGGTTCACGGTACGGTGAAGGATACCATTGCATACGTCGACTCCGTGATTGACGTCGAGGTGAACTCAGCAACCGACAACCCTACCGTTTGTCCTGACGAAGACCTCATCATCTCTGCCGGCAACTTCCACGGCGAACCGATTGCCATGCCGATGGACTTCCTCTCGATAGCCATGTGCGAACTCTCGAACATCTCCGAGCGTCGCATCTACAAGCTCATCAGCGGCACACGCGGTCTGCCGAGCTTCCTCGTAGCAAGTCCGGGTCTGAACAGCGGTTTCATGATTCCGCAGTACACAGCCGCATCGGTGGTGAGCCTCAACAAGTCGCTCGCTACGCCGTCGTCTGTAGACAGCATCCCGTCGAGCCAGGGTCAGGAAGATCATGTGAGCATGGGTGCCAATGCAGCCATCAAGCTATATAAGGTGGTGCTCAATACGGAGCGCGTGCTTGCCATCGAACTCTTCAACGCGGCTCAGGCTCTCGAGTTCCGCCGTCCGCTGAAGTCGTCGCCGGCTGTAGAAGCTATTTTCAAGGAATACCGCAAGGTGGTGCCGTTCATCGTGCGCGACGAAGTAATGTATCCGCACATTGCTAACTCAATCGAATTCTTACGCAAATGAGATTATTAGTTAAGAATATAAAAACTCTCGCTGGCATCGAGCATGCGCCAAAGCTGCGCTTGCAGGGCAAGGAGATGTCTGCGTTCAACACTATCGACGACGCGTGGCTGCTCGTAGAAGACGGTCGCTTCGCTGCGTTCGGTAGTGTTGCCGACGGTATGCCGACAGACAATATCGACAAGACCATCGACGCTGAAGGCGGAATGGTTCTGCCGTCATGGTGCGACTCGCATACGCACATCGTCTTCGCAGGAAGCAGAGAGCGCGAGTTCGTCGACAAGATAAACGGACTGAGCTACGAGGAGATAGCGCGTCGCGGAGGAGGCATACTCAACTCCGCCGACTTGCTGCACAACACTTCTGAGGACGAGTTGTTCCGTCAGGCTATGCAGCGACTCGACGAGGTGATACGCAAGGGAACGGGCTGCATAGAGATAAAGAGCGGCTACGGACTGAACCTCGAGGACGAACTGAAGATGCTGCGCGTCATACAACGGATGAAGGAGGCGTCGCCTGCAAAGATTGTGTCTACGTTCCTCGGAGCGCACGCCGTGGCTCGCGGCATGACGCAAAGCGACTACGTGAAGCTCATCATCGACGAGATGATACCCGAAGTGGGTCGCCAGCATCTCGCCGACTTCATCGACGTGTTCTGCGATCGCGGCTTCTTCACGCCTGAAGAGACGGGACGTATGCTCGAAGCGGCTGCCCGATGGGGCATGCGACCGAAGATTCACGCCGACGAGCTGGCTTCGTCGGGCGGTGTGGAGATTGGCGTAAAGCATTGTGCATTGTCGGTAGACCATCTTGAGAGTATGACCGAAGAGGAAATCAACATTCTGCTTGGCAGCGAGACGACGCCAACTGTCCTGCCTGGCACGTCGTTCTTCCTCAACATGCCTTACGGCAAGGGCCGCAAGATGATTGACGCTGGCTTGGGCATAGCCGTAGCGAGCGACTACAATCCTGGTTCAACGCCGTCGGGCGACATGAAGTTTGTGGTCTCGCTTGCTTGCATCAAGATGCGCCTGCAACCCAACGAAGCACTCAACGCCGCAACACTCAACGGCGCCTACGCTATGGGCGAAAGCCACAACTACGGAAGCATCGCGAAGGGCAAGGTTGCCAACTTCTTCATCACCACCCCACTGCCGTCAGTCGACTTCATTCCATATGCCTACACCACGCCGATTGTGAAAAAGGTGGTGCTCGGAGGAAAGGAATTTTGAATTGTGAGTTTTTTTGCGTAACTTTGTAGTCATTATACTATAAAGCATTCAATAATAAAAAACCGCAACAGCACGATGGAAGACTTCATACACCTGCACGTACACACCTACTACTCCATTCTCGACGGACAGTCGCCTGTGGAAAAGCTTGTCGACAAAGCCGTGGCTAACGGCATGCGCGGCATGGCTATCACCGACCATGGCAATATGTTCGGCGTGAAAGAGCTGTTCAACTACTGCAACAAGATAAACGGCAAGCTGAAAGACCAGGGCAAGGAGCCTTTCAAGCCAATATTCGGTTGCGAGATGTACGTTGCGCGCCGCACCAAAGCCGACCGTGTCAAGGAGAAGGGCGACGCGGGCGGCTATCACCTCATCGTGCTTGCGAAGAACTACCACGGATACAAGAATCTCATCAAGCTCGTGTCGCGTGCCTGGGTAGACGGTTTCTACTCTAAACCGCGTACCGATAGAGCCGACCTCGAGAAGTATCACGAGGACCTCATCGTCTGCTCGGCATGTATCGCTGGCGAGGTGCCGGCGAAGATACTGAAGGGCGACATACCCGGTGCTCGCGAGGCCATCGAATGGCATAAGCGTGTGTTCGGAGACGACTACTATCTGGAGCTTCAGCGCCACGAGGTGAAAGATCCCAACCAGCGCGCCAACCGCGAGACATTTCCGCTGCAGCAGCGTGCCAACAAGGAGATTCTGAAACTCGCAAAGGAGTACGGCATAAAAGTAGTCTGCACCAACGACTGCCACTTCGTCGACCAGGAGAACGCCGAGGCTCACGACCACCTGCTCTGCCTCTCTACCGGAAAGGAACTTAACGACCCTACGCGTATGCTCTACTCTAAGCAGGAGTGGTTCAAGACGCGCGAGGAGATGAACGAGATATTCTCCGACGTGCCCGAAGCGCTTTCCAACACGCTCGAGATATTGGATAAGGTGGAGACCTACTCCATCGACCACTCGCCTATCATGCCGTTCTTCCCCATCCCGGCTGAATTCGGAACGGAGGAGGATACCCGCAAGCGCATCTCGCCCGAAGAACTCTTCCGCGAGTTCACCACCGACGAGAACGGCAAAGAGATAATGTCTCACGAGGAAGCCGAGAAGAAGATAAAGAAGCTCGGCGGCATCGACAAGCTCTACCGCATCAAGTTCGAAGCCGACTATCTTGCGAAGCTCGCCTACGACGGAGCGAAACGTCTCTACGGCGAACCGCTCTCCGACGAGGTGTACGAGCGAGTGAAGTTCGAGCTGCACATCATGAAGACGATGGGTTTCCCGGGCTACTTCCTCATCGTGCAGGACTTCATCAACTCGGCTCAGGACGAGCTGGGCGTCATGGTAGGTCCGGGCCGTGGCTCGGCAGCCGGTTCTGTTGTCGCCTACTGCTTGGGCATCACCAAGATCGACCCTATCAAGTACGACTTGCTGTTCGAACGTTTCCTCAACCCCGACCGTATCTCTCTCCCCGATATCGATACCGACTTCGACGACGACGGACGCGGCAAGGTGCTCGAGTGGGTGGAGGACAAGTACGGACACGATAAGGTGGCGCACATCATCACCTACGGCACGATGGCTACGAAGAACTCTATCAAGGACGTGGCTCGTGTGGAGAAGCTGCCGCTCGACATATCCAACCGTCTCTGCAAGGCTATCCCCGACAAGTTGCCCGACGGAATGAAGATGAACCTCACCAACGCCATCAAGTGCGTGCCCGAGCTTCGCGAAGCCGAAGCCAGCGCCAATCCGCAGATGGCAAACACCATAAAGTACGCAAAGATGCTCGAGGGCACCGTTCGCGGAACGGGCATCCACGCCTGCGGCACCATCATCTGCCGCGACGCCATCAGCGACTGGGTGCCTGTGTCTACGGCTGAAGACAAGAGCGACCCTGGACATAAGTTGCTCGCCACGCAGTACGACGGACACGTCATCGAGGAGACCGGACTCATCAAGATGGACTTCCTCGGACTCTCTACCCTGTCTATCATGAAGGAGACCGTCGAGAACATACGCCTCACCCACGACGGCTTCACGCTCAACCTCGACACAATACCTATCGACGACGAACTCACATATAAGCTCTATCAGGAGGGACGCACCATCGGCACGTTCCAGTTCGAGTCGGCTGGTATGCAGAAGTATCTGCGCGAGTTGCGTCCTACGGTGTTCGAGGATCTCATCGCCATGAACGCCCTCTACCGACCGGGGCCTATGGACTACATCCCGTCATTCATCGCCCGCAAGAACGGCAAGGAGCCTATCACATACGACATCCCCTGCATGGAGAAGTATCTGAAAGACACCTACGGCATCACGGTCTACCAGGAGCAGGTGATGCTCCTCTCGCGCCAGCTTGCCGACTTCACTCGTGGCGAGTCGGACGCTCTGCGTAAGGCGATGGGTAAGAAGAAGAAAGCCATCGTAGACGCCATGAAGCCGAAGTTCATCGAGGGCGGCAAGAAGAACGGACACGACCCGAAAGTGCTCGAGAAGATCTGGGGCGACTGGGAGAAGTTCGCTTCCTACGCCTTCAACAAGTCGCACGCCACATGCTACTCGTGGGTGGCTTATCAGACGGCATACCTCAAGGCGCACTACCCTGCCGAGTTCATGGCTGGCAATATGAGCCGATGCCTCAACGACATCACAAAGATTACGAAGCTCATGTCCGAATGTCAGGCTATGGGCATACCCTGCCTCGGTCCTGACGTCAACGAGTCGGAGCAGAAGTTCTCTGCCAACAAGAAGGGCGAAGTGCGCTTCGGACTCTCCGCCATCAAGGGCATGGGCGAGGCTGCTGCCACCAACATCATCGCCGAACGACATAAGAACGGACAGTACAAGGACATCTTCGACTTCGTGCAGCGTGTCAACCTCTCCGCCGTCAACCGCAAGGCGATGGAATCGCTCGCTCTGAGCGGCGGCTTCGACTCGTTCGGCATCCGCCGCGAACAATACTTCGCCCAGAACGCCAAGGGCGACACCTTTGTCGAGACACTGCTGCGCTACGGTCAGGTATACCAGTCGGAACAGTCGTCGATGCAGAACTCGCTGTTCGGCGACATGGGCGGCGTGGAGATACAGACGCCGCCGGTGCCCGAGTGCGAGCAGTGGAGCACCATGGAACTGCTGAAGCGCGAACGCGAGTTGGTGGGCATCTACCTCTCCGCACATCCGCTCGACGACTACGCCGTCGTGCTCAAGCACATGTGCAACCTCAATTGCACGCAGATTGGTCGCGAGATGGACAAGAAGGCGTTCGCCTCAATCGAGGAACTCACCTTCGGCGGCATCGTCACCTCCGTCTCTCAGCGCTGGACCAAGACCAACAAACCGTTCGGCATCGTCACCATCGAAGACTTCGAAGGCCAGGGCGAGCTGGCACTCTTCGGCGAGGAATGGACAAAATGGCAGAGCATGCTGCAGGAGGAGTATCACGTCTACATCACAGCGCAGTGCGTGCAGCGCTTCCGCAACAACCCCGATGCCTACGACATGGTGATAAAGAAGATTGAATTCCTCAGCGACGTGAAGGAGAAGTCGATAGAGAAGTTCACGGTATACATGGAAGCCACGATGTTCAACGACGCACAGCTCACAGACCTGGAGACAACGCTCAAGAGCTCCGACGGCAAGGTGCCGCTCTACATCAACATCCACGACGCCAAGAACAACACCAACATACAGCTCTACAGCCGCAACATAACGGTCGACGTGAACAAGAAACTGCTCACCTCGCTCGACGAAATGGCAGAATTGGGCGTGCGCTATGGCATCAACTAACAATTATCAACAGATTGGCACAGACTTTGATATATAATCATTATCTGTAAATAAGATAAGCTGCATCTCAACAATAAAAATAAGTGACCTTATTTTGTATTGTCTTCGATTTGCATTATCTTTGCATCGCATTGTCATTAAATAAAGAATAATCACTAACAAAAAAACGAATACAACTATGGAAGTAACAATCACAACAGAGAACATCGAACAGTACAGAACTGGCGATCTGCCATTGGTAGTAGACCTTTGGGCTACATGGTGCGGTCCTTGCCGCATGATCGCTCCTATCGTTTCTAAGCTCGCAGAGGAGTACGACGGCAAGATCGTTGTAGGCAAGTGCGACGTAGAGGAGAACGACGACGTAGCAGCTGAGTACCGCGTACGCAACATCCCGACACTGCTCTTCTTCAAGGGCGGCGAACTCGTAGGCAAGCACGTAGGTGCCATCACAGAGGGCGACCTTCGCAAGAAGTTCGACGAACTCGTATAATATCAGGGGGTGCACTTGTCTCAAGTGCACCAACCAAGCAGAATGAATCCAACTGCACCCCCTGAGACAACTGCACCCCCTTTATACAACGCCGAAGCAGCCGACAGGTTGTTTCGGCGTTTTTCTTTTGCCATTATTAATGTTCCAATTCTCCACTCCCAGCCTATAAATTGCTACAAAACGACATCAAAACCAACAAAAAGTTTGTCACTTCCATAAAAAAGCGGTAACTTTGCACAGAATATATGTACCCGTGCAATGGCTCATGCGGTGCATCCGTCTTTACGACAACCGATTATCAACAACTAATTTACACATACCCCAACCAAACAATGATTAAGAAGATAAAGAAACTGAAGAAAATACGCCTTCACCGCGAAGGAACCGACACACTCGTTTATGGCTTCATCGTTATTGCGGCAATCGCATTGCTGCTCTGGCGCTTCATAGACAGCAAGGTGCCGTTCTGGTGCTTCACCGCAGTCATGGGCACCGTTTACTGCATCGTCATCAACTTCTTCCGCTGCCCTATCCGCTTCTTCCCCGAAGAAGACACAACGGGACTCGTAGTAGCGCCGGCAGACGGACGCATAGTAGTGATCGAGGAAGTCGACGAGGACGTCTACTTCCACGAGCGCCGCATCATGGTGAGCATCTTCATGAGCCTCTTCAACGTACACGCCAACTGGTTCCCCGTTGACGGCAAGGTGAAGACCGTAGCCCACCACAACGGCAACTACCACAAGGCATGGCTCCCCAAGGCGAGCGAGGAAAACGAGCACGCCGACGTAGTCATCACCACCCCCGAAGGCACCGACATCCTCTGCCGCCAGATAGCAGGCGCAGTGGCCCGCCGCATCGTCACCTACGCCAAGGCAGGCGAAGACTGCTACATCGACGAGCACCTGGGCTTTATCAAGTTCGGTTCACGCGTCGACGTCTACCTGCCGCTCGGCACAGAAATCTGCGTCAAGATGGGACAGCTGACCACCGGCAACGGAACTATTATCGCCAAACTCAAATAAGATAAAGAATGGCTAACTTTATAACACGCAACATACCCAACACCCTTACATGCGGCAACCTCGTTTCGGGTTGCATCGCAACCGTAATGGCACTCGGAGGCGACGCACGCTATGCGCTGATATGGATTATCATCGGCGCCGTGTTCGACTTCTTCGATGGCATGAGCGCCCGCTTGTTCGGCGTCTCGTCGCCCATCGGCAAAGAGCTCGACTCGCTTGCCGACGACGTGACGTTCGGCGTAGCGCCCTCAGCAATAGTCTTCGCCCAGTTGAGCGTGATGGAATACCCCACGGTGCTTGCCAGCGTAGAGCCGTACATCCCCTACTGCGCATTCCTTATCGCAGCCTTCTCAGCCCTTCGCCTCGCGAAGTTCAACCTCGACACACGCCAGACCACCTCGTTCATCGGCATGCCCACCCCTGCCAACGCCCTCTTCTGGAGTTCGCTGCTCGTCTCACAGCCCACACTCATCGAGTCGTCGGCATGGATGATACCCGCAATACTGCTGCTCGTAGTGCTCACAAGCCTCCTTTTGGTCAGCGAGCTGCCCATGTTCGCCTTGAAATTCAAGCAGTGGGGATGGCGCGGCAACGAGCTTCGCTATTCGTTCATCGCCCTCTCCTGTGTAGTCATCGCCCTCTTCGGCGTAATCGGCGGCATGTGGATTGTCATCACCCTCTACTTCCTCACCTCCGTAGTGGCTGACATCGTGAGCCGCACACACGCAACGGTCGACATCGAGAAGTAGAAAGCATCAAGAGAGTGAAAACGGATTGTAGTACCTAAAACCCATTCCTATGTCATTCATCGGACTATTTCTGAAAAGCATATTCATCATGGTGCTGATGATTGCCGTCTTCCTTATCGGCATCATCAGTTTTCTCTATCTGCGCGTGAAGCGCATGACGAAGCAGTTCCGCAACGGCACCAACGCCAACGCCAACCGCAACAACAGCCGACGCCAGCAGCAAAGCACCACATCGGGTAGCACGAAGCGCCGCAGCGCCGAATACGACGACGGCGTGGTAGTAGAAGAAGAACTCTACGACGAGCGCTCACCACGTCAGGCTAACCGCAAGATTTTCGCCAAAAACGAGGGCGAATACGTGGAGTTTGAAGAGGAAAAGGAAAAGTAAAAGAGTAAAAGGTAAAAAGGGTTATATAATACACTTTTGTGTTTTTATCTCCCATCTACCATTTTCCCGTCTTTTTCCACCGCAACTTATTGAAACTCAAATACAGCGAGGGCTGGAAGATACGTTTTCTATCTTCCAGCCTTTGCTTTTATCTACCAGCCGGAGAGGGGTATCTGCCAGGATTTTGGAGTATGCCATAACATCGTTTGTTTACAGTACCCACCTTATTCAAGCAAGCACTCATTATTAATGATACGTATGCAAAGTTAATAAATTTTCCTCCCAAAAGCAAGGTTTCTGCCGAACTATGTCCTCCACTTTGTTTCTGACGGCGGAGATTGAGGCAAGGGGGTTGGAGATAGAGATGAACCTGGTTAACAAATAGTGTTTCGTTTATGCTACCTATTTTGAATATAACCCTCTTGATCATAACAGCGATGATACTTATTAATCATGTTAATTAATAATTGCAGCGAAGGCACATCGGAAGATACGTTTTTAAATTTATTATATTGCGCATTATATCTTTCCATCGACCCATGTTGTAACCGTTCTTCTATGTCATGAGGTATTAGAAAAGAAGCACGTTCGCCAAGATATTTGTGAAATTCTGAAAGGAATATATGGATACCAGCAAGATCGAAGTCGCCAAAGTGTACGTACAAGTTTGGTATACGCTCCAACCATGTGCGTAAATCAGAAGACTGCGGATAGCGTGACACAAAAAGCAAACGCTTGTTCGGGAACATGGCAGTGAACAAGGTACGTTGCTGACGAATCATACGGAAGTTTTCCATGTTCTCAATGTTCATTATCAACACATCCTCAGGTATTTCAAATGATTGCCAATCAGATACAAACACGAATGTTCCTTCCTCGGGATTAATCATGATATCACGACCATTGAGACTACATGGTATCGAATCGTATGAATTTACGGGAAAACCAGGACACGACCGTACCATAACAAGTTTGGAATTCCCGGTTGCGGCTGCTTGTTCCGACCTTGAGACATCATTAGCAATAACGCTTTTCATACTATCTAAATCTCCGAATCGCTCATCAATATGTTTTAAACTTTGCTCAAGAGTTTGCGGAGATGATGCCTTGATACAGCTTCTGCTACCATGAGAACGACTGATAAGCACACCTTCACGAAGGAGGTCTTCCACCCAATCGCCACGAAGGGCGCTGGATGGAAGAGATTCGCCTGAACGTAGGCGGATAAGTTTGTCTACAAGTGAAGAAGTTATCTTCATTTCTATTTTATTTATTGTTGCGAAATTAACGGACGTACAATCGTTTGCGATTTGCCATCCTTGCTCAACAAGTAAGTATAGCGATAGTCAGAGACATTGTATGTAGTTGGCGAGGAATTAATTAGCAGAATATTTCGAGCATTACCAAAGTCAAGTATGCCTTTCACGTTCTGCGGATGTAGTTTACCAATCTCATCCATCATACAATGTATGCGGAAATCGTCGAATTTACGGCTCACTTTTCCTTTGAATACATTTATAAGCATGATGTTTATCATAGCTTTAACCAGCGTATCTGTTCCTTCGCTGCCTACATGCGACAGTTTGTCTACCCATCCCGTATCGTTGTCATTCTCACCTATGCGGAACTGCAACTGGAAGAGATCGGAGAGCGTGAGGTATTGTCGTTGTGGGTTATCAACGAGCGATTTCATAAAGTCGAGCAGATGTGCTACAGCCTTTTGATTCGTATCTTCACGATTTGCCGACGAGAAGAGATTGAGTTCGCCCATTGCAAATTGATTTTCGTCATTGAAATCCTTTATACGCTTCATCAGTTGCACCATCTTGTCAGCCGAAGGTACAGACCGAAGGGCAATAAGCTTGATGACTCCTGCAAAGTTGCGTTCCTTGAAGTCGCTATTGATATCACGTATTATCTTTTCAACATCAGATTCGTGCTTTGTCAATTCGCCCATTTCCTTTGATACACGATTCAATATGTCTAAGTAACGCTCACTGGTTCGACGGCGGTATTCCTCAATCTTGCTATTGGCAATGAAGTCGTCAAGATTGTTTGCAAAGTCGAGGTAATCTTCGTCGACAGAAAGTTCCATACGGAAATGGAATGTATTCTTAACAGAGAAGTTAGCTTTGAAGATATTAACGCATCCTTTGAATTTGTCGAAGTTTTTCTGACGTGATACAATAATGCTTGTCAACTCATCAACAGCTTGGCTTGGAGCAAGCAGAGTCTCACGTTCAGGCGTATCTACCAAAATTGGAGGACACAAACTCTCGTTATTGATGAAATCTCTTGCTTTCTCCAAGTTTTCATCAATATGACTTTTTTCCTTACGTCGGTCTGCAAGTTCTTTTTCTAAAGAATGCAGCGTGTCGTTATGTTTCTGCTTGCGCTGATTGTACTTATCGCTTAGTTGCTGTAATTTATCTGCAAGACGTTTCTTTTGAGCGTTGAATTCATCCTCACGGTCGAACAGTTCCTCTTTGTCACGTTGGTAAGCAAACACGAGTCGCTTATTATCTTCTATATATTTCAGCTCGCTTTCTATTGTTTGTATAGAGTTTTTACACTCCTCAACCAAGCGTGTATCAGCACCACGTCCATGCAGTTCGTTAAGTTCTTGAACCTTGAGCAGTTCCAGTTCATTTTCTGATTTCAGTTTTTCCTGCTTGATATCTGCATGTATTTCTGCCACCTTCTGCTCGTGCTTTTGCAGAGCCTCTCTACTTGCTTTCTGGTATCTATTTTCTTCAGAATCAAATTGCTTTTCCTTTTCTGCAGTAATTTTGGCATGTTCTGATTCTGCATTCAGCAGACGGTGAGCAATATCTTGCAGATAAATCTCCTGTTGTTTGTTCTTTTCATCTAATTCTTGTTTTGCCTTATCTGCATATTCTTCAATCTCCACCTGTATGCCTTTTTGTTTCTGTGGAATTGAACGCAGTTCTGTTTCATATAAAGATTTCTGCTGACGCAATTCTTTTATCTTTGGAACGAATACATGTTTCAGTTCCTCGATCTGCTTTTCCTCATACTCATGTAACGAAGCGTATTCAGTCTTCAGTGTTTTAAGAGTGCCTTCCAATACATTTTTTTCTTCCTTCAACTGTGATGGCTTACGCACTGAAAGTGGCAAGTCTGTAAGATCAAGTTTAACTCCGAACATTGAAATTCCATCATCCTTTTGCGGATGCAATCCTGTTCGATAAAGCACACTATCCTCATTTATAACTTTGCCGATATTATGTTCCCAGTCCGTTTTGTTCTCCTCCAACCATTCGTATAACGAACCTTTGGTACGAGCCAACAGTCGTTCTATATCAGCCAACTTTTCTGAAACCAAATTAATTTCCTGCTGCTTTGCCTCTTTCTTTCGTTTGCTTTCAGCCAAAATGCCAGACTCTTGCTTTTCGTATTCAGTCTGCAGCTTGCCGATATTAGCTTCTGCTGTGGATATCAGACCACCGAGTTCATTCTTGCGTATAGTCAGATCATTCTGTTTTTTTCTCAACGCATCCTGTTCTGCCTTGTAAGGTTGCAAGTATTTCAGTTTGAGAATTTCTTTTTCAACTTCGACTTTCTCATCTTTGAGTTCTGCGATTTTGTTGTTTGCAAGAGTTAACTTGTCTGTAAAAGCAGCATCAATCTCTTTCCGGTGATTATTGTGTTCTACCAACAAACGTTCATCTGCTTGCAATTTACCCTGAATAAGTTTATTTATTTTTTCGTTCTGCGACAGTTCATAGTTCTTGAACTGGTTTTCAACATTCTGACGCAAGATTTTATATTTAGCCGTGACATCATTAAAGCGTGCTGTAAGCTCTGCTAATTTGGCCTTGTCTCCTTCGAGCTTTACCTTCAACATTTGCTCTTGGCTATGTCTTTTCAGAACATCCTCTATATGTTGGTCGGCATAAAACTTTTTGCTATCCTTCAGTCGTTTGATATTGTTGTTTACAACACCTTGTTCTTGGTTTAGACGCGACTTCTCACGGTCGAAATCTTGCTGTATTTCAGCAAGCAATTGTTTGGTCTTGTTCTGTGACTCTTCGAGTTCCAATATTTTGTTTTCTACCAAAGGCAGACGCTCATGAGATGTGCGTACTGCATAGTTCAGTTCGCCACACAACTCGCTTATCTGCTGTTTCATATACAGCAGTTCGTGATAAGCATTCAGCACATTATCAGCCTGTTTGCGTACAGCCGATTCGCCTTTTGGGTTTAGCTTATACCAGCATGATATGTCTTTATACTCTTGCTCGAAGTCAGCCACCTGACGACGGAAATATCCAAGATCTATATTAGCCTCTTCTTCGCTCATAGAGCGTATAATGATATCCTTTATAAAGTTGGCATCCAGTCGCGAGTTAAGAAATACGTTTTGAATACTTCGCGGAATATTCTGATAACGGTTTGTCTCCATCAATTGGAATCGTGCGAACTCCTTACCTACAGCCTGCTTGTTGCCATAGAGTATGTCGCGATATTGCTCATATCGGTCAATAATTTTACTCATATAGCAGTTGCCTAAGCGCTCGCGAATCACCTTACTTTCAGCGGTTACCTCACCATTATTGTCTACAAGCCATTCTTTCTTGTATTCGCTGTCAATGAAGCGGTAGCAGGCACGTCCCGACGAACGGAATGTCAATATACAGAAAGGTCCGTGCTCATGTTCCACTTCGTACACTATATACGAGTTGGCATGAGGCAGATAGAACTCGTCGAACGATTTCATCTCCTTAGGTATACCAAGATGCAGTTTGTCGGCATTATAAAAGAAGAGGATTGCGCGTAGCAAAGTGCTCTTGCCCACACCTTGAGTGCCAATAAAATGCACATTTCCGTCCACACGCACTTCGGCATAGCGAATGTGTGCGCTGTTAATAAATACTATCTTGCGTAATGCTCTCATGCTTGTTCTGTTTCGGTGTCTATTATGGTGAGACAATCTATAAGTTCTTCTATATAATGAAAAGCTGCGGTCACCTTGTATGTGCTGTCGAGCTCATTTTCAAGTTCCACAAAGCCTTGTCGATCCAAGTCGCCAATTAGTTTATCTATTTTATCGTCGTTAGTCTTTAATTCAGTATAAAGATGTCGTGCCTTTTCTTTCAACTCTATGTCACTCGAGAATTTTTCAAGAATATTCGATTTACGGAAGGAGAATCCTGACCCAAAGGCAGTATTGAACGTCTTGAGGAAATCTATACGGTCAATCCAATCGGCCATACGTTGCACCTTGTCTGCCAGTTCCACTTTGCTCTCAGAACGAGAGAAATAGTAGTAACCATTTCCACCTTCGAGCAAGAAGCCTATGCCCTCAAAGTATTCCTGATATTGTTGGAAATCGTCCTCTATAGCATCATAAAGGTGCGTACGTTGTGGAGAGATGGAGTTTTGCGATATGAATCCACCTCTGCTAAGTATTTCAAATATTTCTTTTGTATAGCGCATGTTTGTTAAGCAATTTTTGGATAGATCAATGGGTATTCAATACCATTGTGGCAACGGTATTCTTCACTAATAGATAGGTTGTCGAGATATTGTGCAGCTATCTGACAGAACAACACAAGTTTCTCCTCCTCTGTCATCTGTTTGCGGTATCCCGAGTAGTTCATTACGAAGTGGAACAGGTTGTCACCAGATGCCATGAATGCGTTCTTCACCTCGTGTACATCTACCATTTGCAGCACATGCTGCTGTTCCTTCAATTCGTCTTCCGTAAACGGGTCGGCAAGATTGCCTTTACGCAATCGGTCGTTACCTTTGCCTTTGGCTACGTCCTGCAATATCTTTAATCCGACGTCAGACGTACGTAGCATGGATAGCGAAACTTTCAGCGTATATCTCGGTCGGGGCTCCATCCATACAGGATTTCTTGCAGCCATCTTTGCCTTTATGTCCGTGTTAGTGTCGAGCAGCATTTGGTCGCGCAGATATTTCAGCTTCTGTACCTTCTCAAAAAGTTGGCTCTGATACTTTATCAGACTAAGATAGAGGATAATCTGTCGGTCGAGTTCCAAAAGATTGTGATACACTTCCTTTAGCTGCAGCTTTACGTCAATCACAATTTCTTTAAGTTGCACATCCATAGCCTCTATAAAGAAAGTGTACTGCTTCTCGTTTATCACCTTTTCGCATTCGTTTATAAGAGCTGCAATATCCTTGCGTTTCTTGTCCAAATGCACCAACTTCATTTTCTTGATGGCGAAGTTTGGCTCGTTCTTGTATGTGTTGTCGATATTGCGTTTCAAGTCTATTACGTTTCGCAAGGTGGTTAGCGAAATGTTTTTCAGAATGCGTTTCACATCATTCAGATATCCATATTTACGTTTTGGGTCGGACTCGTTTTGATAATAGTCGATAGCTGCATTCAGGCTGCCTATGCTCTCCTTCACACTTGCTACGTTTATTTCTTCGTTCACTTCGAGCACATCTTCGAAGAATTTCAGATATACATCCTCCAACTCGATGAAGTCGCCATTGTCCCTGATAACTCCAAACCTCCGTAGAAACTCCAAACTCTCATCCTTCTTTGCGGCAAGATCACGTGCCAAGTCGTAACGGAACGAAAGTCGTTTGCGGTCTTGAAACAACCCATCCAGCAACTTACGTTCTCTATCTAAAGCGCGTATAAGCTCTTCGAGAGAATGAAAATGAGATGATGTGTCCATTTTGTTTTATTTGTCTCGTTTTTTATTTTCTTTTGTCTGATTACAAAATTACGAAAATTTTGCGAACGAACGCACAAATCTTCTGTTAATGTTCGGCTTGGTGCCGAGGTTGTTCCAAGACCTCCGCTACAGCATGCGGCGTGCTCTGCTCGTTTAATTTCACTCGCGTGTGTGGCATACTATTTGCTACAGCCCGAAAATAGTCTATTTTACCGCTCAGGAGTGCGAGGAAAATGAAGAAAGAAAGGGGGCGGACGGATTTTTGAGGGGTTTTAAAAGGGGCGTTTTTCACGCTTCGCAAACTTATCGTGAGACTTTACATGGTAAGAGCTATGCTTTTACTGGGTAAAACCTATGCTTTTACATGGTAAAAGCCCACGATAAGTTGGCAAAAAACAGCGAAAAACTACTGAAAAACATGGGAAAAGTGAGGAAAAACCTAAATTTTGGACAAAATCGGCTTGGAAGGGGTTGGTTCGAGGCGGCGAAAAGACTCGGAAAGCGCAGCGGTAATCTCTAGAATGGGGATTCGCGCGGAAGTCGGGTGGTCAATATGGCGTGAGCAAGTTACGTGGTTGGCGGAAAGAATTTTACTGCGAATTTCGATGGGATGAGCGACCACGAATTACTCTTAGGAGGATGTTCTCCCACAGATGGCACGGATGGACACAGATGTTAGGGTGCGCAGGGATTGAACAACGGATTAAACCGATTGAACGGGTTCCTGCTGCTTGGGATTTTCAACAACGGATTGAACCGATTGAACGGATTTTATAGTAGCGGAGGTATCCTGCCTCCGCCGCGGCCCTCCTACATTCGTGCTATTCGTGCTATTCGTGGTAGAAACATATTGGATGTGAGAGGTCGCCCACAGAACACGCTGAATACACGGAAGACGATTGCTGAGAGATGGACGAACACGAATTACGCGAATAACACGAATTTCGTGTGCCTCCCTACATCTGTGAACATCTGTGCCATCTGTGGGAGGCTTTTCTCTGCAAGAGGTTCTGTGAGTTCCGTGCGTTCTGTGGGAATCTCTTTCCTCACACAGATTTCACTCTGCACAGATGTTAGTGTGCGAAGGAACTTAACGCGGATTAAGCTGATTGAACGGATTCGGGAGATTCGTGTTCAATAGATTACGATTGAATATGTGTTGCTACGTGCTGCGGAGGCAGGATACCTCCGCTACGGATGGGTGCTCAGAAAATCCGATTAATCAGATAAATCCGTTGTAAAAAAATATATTGTTAGGGTGCGCTGTAAATCAGATGAATCAGATGAATCCGCGTTGTAAAAAAATAACACAATATAGTTTTTGTTTTCAATGCTTTGAGCGATAGTTTGGAATAGTTTTCGTAACTTTGCATATAGAGAAACGAACTCTGAACATTGGGAGAAACGAACTCTGAACATTGAAAGAAAAACAAACAGCATCATGCAATATACAATAACAGCACCCCAGACTATTAACGCTACTATCGCGCTGCCGGCGTCAAAAAGCATCAGCAACCGCGCGCTTATCATTCATGCGCTGTCGTGCGGCGACATACTGCCGCAGAACCTCTCGGTGTGCGACGACACGGAGGTAATCATCGACGCGATGCAGCGACGCCCGTACGAGATTGACATCAAGGGGGCGGGCACGGCGATGCGATTCCTCACGGCGTTCCTCGCCACGCAGCCGGGCGAGCATGTCATCACGGGCACCGACCGCATGAAGCAGCGTCCGATTGGCATCCTGGTGAACGCGCTGCGCTATCTGGGCGCTGACATCGAATACTTGGGCGAGGAGGGCTATCCGCCGCTGCGCATCAAGGGGCGCACGCTCGAGGGCGGATACATAGAGGTGGCGGGCAACATCAGTTCGCAGTATATCTCGGCGCTGCTGATGATTGCGCCGACGCTGAAGAACGGACTGCAGCTGCGCATCACCGACGGTGCCATCTCGCGCCCGTATATCGACCTCACGCTGTGGATGATGCGCGAGTACGGGGCGGACGCCGACTGGAGCGACGCGGACACCATCACGGTGAACGCGAAGCCGTACGAGCGACACGAGTACACGATAGAGAGCGACTGGAGCGCGGCGGCTTACTGGTACGAGATGCTGGCGCTGCGAGGGAACGACGAGTCGGAGGTGCGCTTCAAGGGCCTCATGGACGCGTCGCGTCAGGGCGACTCCATCGTGAAATATATCTTCTCGCTGCTGGGCGTGAAGACGAAGTACAGCACGGTAGAGGGCGAGCGCTTCCCGACGGTGAGCATAAAGAGTCACCAGTGTATGCTGCCGCGTCTCGACTACGACTTCAGCAGTGTGCCCGACCTGGCGCAGCCGGTGGTGGTGACGTGCGCACTGCGCGGCATACCGTTCCGCTTCACGGGCTTGGCTACGCTGCGCATCAAGGAGACCGACCGCATCGAGGCGCTGAAGCGCGAGTTACGCAAGCTGGGCTTCGTGCTGCGCGACGAGAACGGCGACACGCTCATCTGGGACGGCACGCGCTGCGAGCCGACACTGGAGCCTATCGACACGTACGACGACCACCGCATGGCGATGGCGTTCGCGCCGGCTGCTATTATGTTCCCGGGGCTGCGCATCAACGAGCCGCAGGTGGTGACGAAGTCGTACCCACAGTATTGGGAGGACATGCAGGTGGCTGGGTTCGAAGTGAAAGGGTGTTGAGATGGTGAGATGGTGAAAGGATGTTGTGGTGGTGAGATGGTGATGTAGTGAGATTTGCACACTACTTCTGTGGATTCCGCCAGGGGGTGCAGCTGTCTCCGCTCGGCTTTGCCGCTTGCCAGAGCAAGAACTGCACCAACCGAACAAGCGGTGAAGAAGCTCCCACGGAATGCACCGAACACACAGAACCTCTTGCAGAGAAGAGCCTTCCACAGATGACACGGATGTTCACAGATGTAGGAGGGTATGGCATTCCTGCCATACCCACGCTGCCAACCCAGGGGGTGCAGCTGTCTCCGCTCGGCTTTGCCGCTTGCCAGAGCAAGAACTGCACCAACCGAACAAGCGGTGAAGAAGCTCCCACGGAATGCACCGAACACACAGAACCTCTTGCAGAGAAGAGCCTTCCACAGATGACACGGATGTTCACAGATGTAGGAGGGTATGGCATTCCTGCCATACCCACGCTGCCAACCCAGGGGGTGCAGCTGTCTCCGCTCGGCTTTGCCGCTTGCCAGAGCAAGAACTGCACCAACAAAACAAAAGGCACCTATTGCTCGGTTGGTGCACTTATTGCTCGGTTGGTGCACTTGAGACAAGTGCACCCCCTGGAAGGCTCATCCGTTTAATCGATTTAATCCGTGGTTAAATTCTGCGCACCCTCACATCTGTGCAGAGTGAAATCTGTGGGAGAATATCGATTTTGCTCGGTTGGTGCACTTGAGACAAGTGCACCCCCTTGAAAGCACCCTCACATCTGTGCAGATCTGTGAAATCCGTGGGAGACAAAGACTTAGCAAACAATCCGTGGGAGGACACAAAAAACATTGAAAAGAATATGATAATATTAGTGATTTCGATAATTGCGCTTGGCATAATCGCAGCGCTGATCGCCAAGCTGAGCAAGCACGACGGCGAAGAGAAGATAACCGTGGTGGAGACCTGCGCCACATGCAACGGCACGAACGACAAGTGCGAGCAGGACTGCATGATGGAAGCTGCCACGAAGGACATCGTCTACTACGACGACGAGGAGCTCGACGTGTTCAAAGGACGCCCGTCAGACAGCTACACCGACGAGGAGGTGGAGCAGTTCAGCGAGGTGCTCTACACCATGCGACACGAGGAGATAGCCGACTGGTGCCGCAGTCTGACCCTGCGCGGAATCAGCCTGCCCGACCAGATAAAGGACGAAACATTCATGCTTATGGAGGGCTAAGGCAATAAAACGCCACAAACAGAGTTATTTATACGTGAAACTATTTAAGACAAGACATATTATCCCCATCCTTCTCGCAGCTGTATTGGTGGTTGCGACAGGATGTTCTACGCAGAAAAACACCGCGCGCACACGCTGGTGGCATTCGTTCAAGGCTCGTTATAACACCTATTATAACGGCTCATTAGCGTATATTGACGCCTCTCTGGAGAAAGAGGAGGGCAACAAAGACAACTTCACCGAGATCATTCCGCTCTACACCGTGAGCAACAAGAGCAGCCGAGAGATAGGCAAGTCGAACTACGACCGCGCCATCGAGAAGTGTCAGAAGACCATCAAGCTGCACAGCATTAAGCGCCGACCGCAGTGGACGAAGCAGCGCAAGAAGACGGCGAAGGACCTGGAGTGGCTCTCGCGCCGCGAGTACAACCCGTTCCTCTGGAAGGCATGGATGCTCATGGGCCGTTCGCAGTTCTACAAGGGCGCGTTCGACGAGGCGGCGGCTACGTTCAACTACATGGGACGTCTCTACCAGACGCAGCCCGCCATCTACGCCAAGTCGAGAGCATGGCTCGCCAAGTGCTACATAGAGGAGGGATGGCTCTACGACGCCGAGGACGTGATACGCAACATGCAGCGCGACTCCATTCACTGGTCGGCGCGCAAGGAGTGGGACTACACCTACGCCGACTACTACGTGCACACGGGCGAATACGAGAAAGCTATTCCCCACCTGCGTAACGTCATCAAACACGAGATGCGCCGCAAGCAGCGCGCCCGCGAGTGGTTTCTCATGGGACAGATGCAGGCGGCACTGGGCAACAACGTGGAGGCTACGAAGGCGTTCAAGCACGTGGTGAAGCTCAACCCGCCGTACGAACTGGAGTTCAACGCGCGCATCGCCATGACGGAGGTGATGTCTGCCGGTCAGTCGAAGAAGATGATTGGCAGACTGAAGCGCATGGCACGCTCGGACAAGAATAAGGACTATCTCGACCAGGTATACTACGCCATCGGCAACATCTATCTGGCGCAGAACGACTCCACGCAGGCTATCATCGCCTACGAGCGCGGAGCGGCTAAGGCTACACGCTCGGGCATAGAGAAGGGCGTGCTGCTGCTGAAGTTGGGCGACATCTACTGGGACAAGGAGCGCTACAACGATGCGCAGCGCTGCTACGGTCAGGCTATCGGTATGCTCGACAAGGAGCGCAAGGACTACGAGGAGCTTGCGGAGCGCTCGAAGATTCTGGACGACCTCGTGCCGTACACCGACGCCATACACCTGCAGGACTCGCTGCAGTCGCTCGCCAAGATGAGCGAGAGCGAGCGCAACGCAGCCATCGACCGCACCATCGAGGCGCTGAAGAAGAAGGAGAAGGAGGAACGCCGACTGCTGGCTGAGCAGAACGCACAAAACCAGCAGAACGGCGGCAACGATATGGCGCAGAACAACCAGTTCGGCAACAACACGGCGATGCAGAACCAGCAGAACCAGCGCAATGCACAGTGGTACTTCTACAACCAGATGACGGTGAGCCAGGGTAAGGCGGCGTTCCAGAAGCAATGGGGCAAGCGCGAGAACGTAGACAACTGGCAGCGTGTGAACAAGACGGTGGTGGCGTTCCAGAGCGACGAGCCCGAACTGACCGAAGAGCAGCAGGACTCGATAGCGCAGGCTGAAGCCGTAGCCGACTCGCTGGCGCTCGTGGCAGATAGTGCGCAGAACGATCCGCACAAGCGCGAGTATTATCTGGCGCAAATTCCGTTCACGGAGGAGCAGATGGCTGAGAGCAACGCCGTCATCGCCGACGGACTATACAACTCGGGCGTGATCTTCAAGGACAAGCTCGACAACCTGCCGCTTAGCGAGAAGCAGTTGATGCGACTCATCGGCGGCTATCCGAACTTTGAAAAGATGGCAGAGGCTTACTATCACCTCTACCTGCTATATATGCGCAAGGGCGAGAAGCTGACCGCCGACTCGTACGTGGCACGACTGAAGCAGGAGTACCCCGAGAGCGAGTGGACAACGCTGCTCACCGACCCCTACTTCGTGGAGAACGCGCGCCTCGGCGTGCATCTCGAAGACTCGCTATACGCTTCTACCTACGACGCGTTCAAGGCGGCTCGCTACAAAGAGGTGAGCGCCAATGTCGCCGTCTCCGAACATCGATTCCCGTTGGGAGCCAACCGCGACAAATTCCTCTTCATCGGCGGACTGGGCAAGCTGAACGACGGCGACTATGAGGGCTGCATCGAAGACCTGAACACGGTGGTGAAGAAGTATCCGCAAAGCCCCGTGGCAGAGATGGCAGGCATGATTGTGAAGGGCGTGAACGAGGGCAGACGTCTGCAAGGCGGCAAGTTCGACCTCGAGAACGTTTGGGAACGCCGTTCGCAGGTGCTCAACGAGGACGACTCGACAGCTGTACGCGAGTTCTCTAACGACCGCAACGCCGCGTTCATATATATGATAGCTTACAAGCCCGACTCGATAGACGCCAACCGAATGTTGTTCGAACTGGCACGCTACAACTTCACGTCGTACATGGTGCGCAACTTCGACATAGAGATTGAGCAGGTAGACGGTCTGAACCGTATGCTCGTGAAGGGATTCCGCAACTACGACGAGGCGCTGCAGTACGCCCGCCAGTTGCAGAAGCAGAAGCAGCTGATGAAACTCGTGGGCAAGAGCCGACAGATCGTTATCAGCGACGTCAATCTGCCTATGCTCGGCAAGCAGTTCAGCTACGCCGACTACGCCAAGTTCTACGAGAAGAACTTCGCTCCGCTGAAGATAGCTTCGGAGGATCTGCTGGAGATACCAGAGATGACCGTAACCGAGCCTGACGAAAGCGAAACGAAGAAGCCGCAGGACGACTTCGACGAGGAGCAGAACAGCAACCAGAACTCTACGAACACCGTCTTCGAGGAAGAACCGCAGCCGGCAGAGAAGCAGACTACGGAGAGCGGCGTAGTGAACATAGAGGACGAAAAGTCTACGGAGTCGACTACCGAAACCGTAATTGAGGAAGAACCCACAACGACTGTTATTAAGGAAGAACCCACAACGACTGTTGTTGAGGAGGAACCTGCAACAACGGTTATTGAGGAGCCGAAGCCAGTGGTTAAAGAAGAGCCAAAGCCTGTGGTTAAAGAAGAGCCGAAGCCCGTGGTGAAGGAGCAACCGAAGCCCGTGGTTAAAGAAGAGCCGAAGCAGCTGGAGGACGAGTTCTACTTCGGCGAGGACCCGCAGCCTCAGCAGAGCACATCGAAGAAGCAGGGCAGCAAGACCCAGAAAGACAACTTCGACGACGACGAGTATTACGACCTCGATGGTTTTTAACTAAAAAAGAAAGAGCATTATGAGCAACGGATATTTACTATGGGTTGACGACGAGATAGAACTCTTGCGCGCCCATATCATCTTCCTGCAGAACAAAGGATACGAGGTGGTGACCGTTAGCAACGGCACCGACGCCATCGAAGAATGTAAGCAGCATAAGTTCGACCTGGTGCTGCTCGACGAGATGATGCCCGGTATAAGCGGACTCGAAACGCTACAGCAGATAAAGGAACTCTCGCCTGCCACGCCTATCGTGATGGTGACGAAAAGCGAGGAGGAGAACATCATGGACCAAGCTATCGGCTCGAAGATTGCCGACTACCTGATAAAGCCCGTGAACCCGAACCAGATTCTGCTGACGCTGAAGAAGAACATTCACCGCAAGCAGATTGTGTCTGAAGTGACGCAGACGGGCTATCAGCAGAACTTCCAGGACATCTCGATGCAGATAATGAACTGCGAGACGATAGACGACTGGAAGGATGTGTATCGAAGGTTGGTGCATTGGGAGCTGGAGCTGAGCTCTACGGACAGCAACATGACCGAGATGCTGCAGATGCAGAAGGAGGAGGCGAACAACGGTTTCGCCAAGTTCATAAAGAAAAACTACATGTCGTGGGTGGCGCCTGGCGTTACGGAGCGTCCGCTGATGAGCCCCGACATAATAAAGCGCAAGGTGTTCCCCGCAATAAGCGAGGGCGAGAAGGTGTTCCTCATCGTGATAGACAACTTCCGCTACGACCAGTGGCGCGTGCTCTCGAAGGAGATAGGCAACATGTTCGACATTGAGGAGGATATGTACACCAGCATTCTGCCGACGGCTACGCAGTACGCCCGCAACGCTATCTTCTCGGGTCTGATGCCCGAGCAGATTGAGAAAATGTTCCCCGAACTGTGGGTGGACGAAGACGAGGACGAAGGCAAGAACCTCAACGAGGAGCCGCTCATACGCACGCAGATAGAGCGCTACCGACGCCACGACTCGTTCTCTTACCATAAGATAAACGACTCGACGGGCGCCGACAAGCTGCTGGCGCGCCTCAACGAACTGACGAAGAACGACCTGAACGTGATTGTCGTGAACTTCATCGACATGCTGTCGCACGCAAGAACCGAGTCGAAGATGGTGCGCGAGCTTGCCAACAACGAGTCGGCATACCGTTCGATAACGCTCTCGTGGTTCCGCCATTCGGTTATGGCAGACTTGCTCAACGCACTCTCGCAGATCGACTGCAAGATTATCATCACCACCGACCACGGCAGTATACGTGCGTCGAAGCCGGTGAAGATAGTAGGCGACCGCAACACCAACACTAATCTGCGCTACAAGCTGGGCAAGAACCTCAGCTGCCAGTCGAAGGAAGTGTTCGTGATAAAGAACCCACACGAGGCGCAGTTGCCAGCGCCGAACATCAGTACGTCGTACATGTTCGCCACCGGCAGCACGTTCTTCGCCTACCCCAACAACTACAACTACTACGTGTCGTACTACAAGGACACGTTCCAGCACGGCGGCATTTCGCTCGAAGAGATGCTCATACCGCTGATAACATTAAAAGGAAGAAAATAGAAAACCGGCTGCCAACAGCCGATTACATAAAAAGAAAAACTATGGAAATAAGAATCAACTCTCTGGCAGACATCAACGAGGCTGCCAAGACATTTGTCGAGAACATGGGCGACGGCAAGGTGTTCGCTTTCTACGGCAAGATGGGTGCAGGCAAGACTACGTTCGTGAAGGCTGTCTGCGAGTGTCTGGGCGTGGAGGATGTAATCACATCTCCGACGTTCGCCATCGTGAACGAGTATACTTCCGCCACAACCGGCGACGCGATATACCACTTCGACTTCTACCGCATAAAGAAGCTCGAAGAGGTATACGACATGGGCTACGAGGACTACTTCTACAGCGGCTCGCTGTGCTTTCTGGAGTGGCCCGAGCTGATAGAGGACCTGTTGCCGGAGGACGCAACGAAGGTTACTATCGAAGAGACCGAGGACGGCGCTCGCGTAGTGAAGTTCTAAACTACTTGAATGCGACGCGATAGGTGCAGCCGTTCTTCCAGTTGCTGCATCCGTAAGCCGTCTTACCTTTAATGATAGTACCCTTGCCGCAAACGGGGCAAGTAGTGCCGATAATGCTGTCGTCTGCCGACGGCTCGCTTGTTGCGGGCTGCGGTGAGGCGGCAGCATTTTTTGTTGATGCAGTCGACGACGTTGCAGCAGACTTTGCTGCGGCTTTCTTCGGCGCAGCAGTCTTTTTCTTTTTCGCCTTCTTCAGATCCTCGTCGGTAGTGATGGTGACACGGCGGTTGCTGTTGTCGCGCAGCACGTCGTAGACAATCTCCGTAACCTGCTGCTTCAGCTCGTTGATGAAGTCGGCAGCCTCGTACTTCTTGTGTTCTATGTCGCGCAGTTTCTTCTCCCAAATGCCGGTAAGCTCGCAACTCTTTAGCAGTTCTTCGTGAATGATGTCGATAAGCTCTATGCCCGTAGCCGTAGCGATGAGGTTCTTGCGCTCGCGGCGTATGTAGTGGCGCTTGAAGAGCGTCTCTATGATGCCGGCACGCGAAGACGGACGACCGATGCCGTTCTCCTTCAGCGCAGCACGCAGCGTCTCGTCGTCGACAAACTTGCCGGCGGTCTCCATGGCACGCAGCAGCGTAGCCTCGGTGTAATACTTAGGCGGCGTAGTCCACTTCTCGGTGAGCGTAGGCGTGTGCGGTCCGCTCTCGCCCTTTACGAATGTTGGTAGAGTGCGCTCCTCGTCGCGTTTGTCGTCGTCGTCAGAGGACGGTTGAGGGTTGATGGGTTGAGGTGTTGAGGTTTGCTGTTGAGCGTAGATGGTGCGCCATCCAGGCTCCAGAATCTCCTTTCCGCTCACCTTAAACTCCACATCCTCCACCTTTCCGAGCACGGTAGTGGTAGAGAACTTGCAGTCGGGATAGAACACGGCGATGAAGCGGCGCGCAATGAGGTCGTAGACGTTGCGCTCCATGTCGCTGAGCGCCGACGCAGGCACACCGGTAGGAATGATGGCGTGGTGGTCGGTGACCTTCGACGTGTCGAAAACACGCTTCGACTTGGGCAGCTTCTTGCCGGCAAGCGGCTGTATGTACTGCTCGTAACCGCGCATACCGGTGAGTATGCCGGCACACTTCGGGTAGATGTCGTCGCTAAGAAACTGCGTGTCGACACGCGGATAGGTAGTGAGCTTGCGTTCGTAGAGCGACTGTATGAGGTTGAGCGTCGTCTCGGCGCTGTAAGAGAACTTGCGGTTGCACTCCACCTGCAGCGATGTGAGGTCGAAGAGACGCGGAGGCGCCTCGTTGCCGTTCTTCTTCGAGACGTTCGTCACCTCGAACGGCTTGTCGGCGATGGTGGCGAATGCCTGCTCGCCTTCCTCCTTCGTGGTGAACTTGCCCTTTGTGGCTGTGAAGAGCGTGTCGCGGTAGATAGTGGAGAGCACCCAATATGGTTCAGGCTCAAACGAGTCGATTTCCTTCTGGCGGTTGACGATAAGTGCGAGTGTAGGCGTCTGCACACGACCGATGCTGAGCACCTGTCGGTTCTGTCCGTACTTGAGAGTGTAAAGACGCGTAGCGTTCATGCCAAGGAGCCAGTCGCCGATGGCACGGCTCAGTCCGGCAACGTACAGCGGCTGATACTCGCTCTGGTCTTTCAGCGAGTTGAAGCCCTCACGGATAGCCTCGTCGGTCATCGACGATATCCAAAGACGCTTGACGGGGCACTTAGCCTGAGCCTTCTGCATCACCCAACGCTGTATCAGCTCACCCTCCTGGCCGGCGTCACCGCAGTTGACGATGCAGTCGGCAGCCTGCATGAGACGCTCAATGACGCTGAACTGGCGCTTGATGCCGTCGTCGTCGATGAGCTTGATGCCGAAGCGCGGCGGAATCATCGGCAACGCCGAGAGACTCCAGTGCTTCCAGTTCTCGGTGTAGTCGTTGGGCTCTTTCAGCGTGCAGAGATGTCCGAAGGTCCACGTCACTTGAAAGCCATTACCCTCCATGTATCCGTTGTGAGAGGTGGTGGCACCCAATATGCGGGCTATATCCTTGGCTACGCTTGGTTTCTCGGCTATGCAGACTATCATTTGTTCTTCTAAGTTTAAAAATTTAAATTCGGAGTGCAAAGGTACTTAAAAATATTGAGATAGGTGTTTTATGCTTTTCTTTTAGAGAAATTAACTTTTTATTTCGGTTTTACACCCTTTATCTGAATTATTTGGCTTAACTTTGCACTATGTGTTAAAGCGAAAGCACAAACCACAAAAAAAGCGAACTACGACTGAACGTAGAATACATAGAGAGTATTCGAGAAATAAGTAAATAAATAAGTAAAGAACAACATTAGTATAACCCCCAAAAACAGAATATAAACATGAGCAATAGTATTCATCGTCCGCATGAAAACAATCTCTTGAAAGTATCGGTACTGCTGGGTGACATCGTCATCCTCAACCTGCTTTACTGGTTGTTCTGCAGTTTCATACCATTAGAATATTTCATACAGATAATGCGCCACACAATGGTGGCTGGCAGCATCATATACTTCGCTTGCACCATGAACAACGGTGTCATACTGCACCACCGCAAAGTAAACAACCACCAAATAGTAATGCGCGTAATGCGCAACGTGTTCGTCTACTCGCTCTGCTGCTTCCTGCTGTTCTCGCTGGGCAAATTCCCGCATCTGTCGCTGCTGCGAATGGGCACCTACTGGATTGCCTCGTTCGTGTGCATATCTATCTACCGCATCATCATAAGAAAGATGCTGGTGGCATGGCGCCGCAAGCCGGCTAACAAGCGCAACATAGTGTTCGTGGGCAGCAACAACAACGCACGAGTGATGTACGGGGAGATGACAGAGAACGACGCCTTAGGCTACAACGTGCTGGGCTACTTCGACCATCAGCCCAACGAGATGTTCAAAGACAAATGTCTTTATCTGGGCACGCCACAAGACTTGCCGAAAGTGCTGGATGGACATCATGACATACACGAGCTATACTGCTGTCTGTCGTCAAGATTCAGCGACGAGATTCTGGAAGTGATACGCTACTGCGAGCATAACATGATTCACTTCTACTCGATGCCGAACGTGAGCAACTACCTGCACCACCGCATGCACCTGAACCTGATGGGTGACGTGCCCTACCTCAGCCTCTACAACGAGCCGCTGAGCCAAATGGAGAACCGACTGGTTAAGCGACTGTTCGACATCCTCGTCTCACTGACGTTCCTCTGCACGCTCTTCCCCATCATATTAGTTATAGTGACGGCAATCACGAAGATAACCATGCCAGGTCCGATCTTCTTCAGACAGAAGCGCACCGGACTCAACGGCAACGAGTTCTACTGTCTGAAGTTCCGCAGCATGAAGGTGAACAAGGACGCCGACACGCTGCAGGCTACGAAGAACGACCCGCGAAAGACGAAGTGGGGCAACATAATGCGCAAGACGAACATCGACGAGCTGCCACAGTTCATCAACGTGCTGTTAGGACAGATGAGCATCGTAGGTCCGAGGCCGCACATGGTGAAGCACACCGACGACTACTCGAAGCTGATAGACAACTACATGGTGCGCCACTACATAAAGCCCGGCATCACGGGATGGAGTCAGGTGACGGGATTCCGCGGCGAGACGAAGCAACTCTCGCAGATGGAAGGACGCGTAGAGGGCGACATCTGGTATCTGGAGCACTGGAGCATCTGGCTCGACATATATATAATGTATAAGACCGTGGCAAACGTGATAGTAGGCGACAAGCAGGCTTTTTAACACATAGACATACAGAAGGCGTACCCATTGAGGGTGCGCCTTTTTTTATGCAGCGTAACGAAATTGTAACACGTTAGTAGTATGTGTGAATACAATTATATATAACTTTGCAACCAGAACAAAGATATAGCAGTTAACCCGTTGGCGGAATTAATTTAAGTTGATAAATATGAGTAAAAAGTTGCAC
>NZ_JAHQUY010000018.1 GCF_019052365.1 Leyella stercorea | reverse complement strand
ACAAGCCCATTGGCAGAATTAAGTATGCACTAAATTAATTCCGCCAACAGGTAAATGAATAGTAATGAAGGAACAATAGTTATTATGCTTGGATAGTAAATGAGGAGGAGAACATGTTACTTCTCCTCCTCAACTATTTCAATAAGCAAATAATATTTTCTTCCCATTTTTAATGTACACCTGTCCTTTTTGCGGATTTATCACTTCTCTGCCATTTAAATCATAAATTCGATTGCTGGAATTAGAGTGTTCGATGGTGACATTGTGTATTGCTGTCGGGAAATCATCTGTTTCTATAAAATTAGTAAAATAATCCCATCCCCAAGCCTTTCGGTATTTTTCAGCAGTACCGACAGGAACATAAACCGGAATGTCATTGGGAGTAATTAGATTAGGAACTGGCTCGTAATCGCCAAATGGGGTATTCCCCGGATTAAGGGTGCTTTCCTCGCATACAGGAGGTTCGGAGGCCATACAATATATACGTTTTAATTCTGACATGTAGGAACAACTTTCTTGTCCCAACATTTTCAATGTTGCAGGAAAGACTATCTGTTCCAAAGAGTCACAGTGCCAGAAGGCATCTTTCTCTATCGTTTCAAGTCCATTTGGTAACTCTATCTTTTTTAATGAGTGGCATTGTTGAAAAGCTGCTATGTCAATACTTTTTACAGAGGATGTTATATTTACATCTTGTAGTTTAAAACAAGCATCAGCAAAGCCATTAGGAATCCTGTCTAATCCTTCTGGTAAATGTATTAATATGATATATTAGCTTTGTATGAATCTTTTGTGAAAGTAAACATCGCACCATTCTTATCATATATTGTCTGAGCATCCATTGTGTTACTCGTTAGCAATATGAGAACGAGTAACACAATGGATTTATATTTATTTGTATATGTTCTGAACACATTCATAAATCGCTGTTAATTCTTCGCATTGTTTATCTTGGGGTATTGATTAGTGCTTGTTCTGCATTGATGAGACCATAACCATAATAACTATTCCAAGTACCGTTTTTACGTGTCTCATTATATTTATTTGGCCCAACTTTCTTTGTATTGTTTTCTATGATGTCATTAACTTGTGTTACGGTAAGACGGGGATTTCGTTCAAGAATGAGAGCCGCCAAACCTGCTACATGTGGACAGGCCATTGATGTACCATCCTTAAGGCCGGTTTCGTTATTAGGCAGTGTAGACAACACATCAACACCAGGAGCAACCACATCTAGCTTATCTCCGGTTTGAGAAAAATAAGAAATATTTCCATTTGAACAAAGTGCGCCAACAGTAATTATTTTGTCGTTACAGTTCGCAGGATAGGAGACATCAATATGTCCACCATTTCCAGCAGCAAACACAATCACGCAGCCTTTACCCTCACGGCCATATTTGAACGCATCGGCAATTGCTTCATTAATGGCTGGGTGAACTGTTCCGGATTTCCAAGAATTGGATATAACATCAACTCCATTCTTGTAGGCCCATATAAACCCATCAGCTCTTTTAAGTTGACTGTTGGGTGTACTGTATAATGAGTTGCTGATTGAAACGATTTTGGCATCAGGTGCTACCCCTGCCACTTGTATTCCATTGTTCCGAACAGCTGCTGCAATCCCTGCACAATGTGTGCCATGGTCTCCGAACAGCTTGGCGGGAGAAGTCCCGGATTCTGTATCAAAACTTAAGGGATAGATGTTTTGAGCGAGATCTATGTGGTTGACATCAACACCCTGATCAAGGATGCCGATTTTTATTCCGCGACCGGTTGCATACGACCATGCACCACAGATTGAGATGTCAATGTCGTCATAGTTGGCATTGTAGAGTCCCCACTGCTGTGTTACAAAAGGGTCGTAGGAGCATAAAGCGTCGTTCTCTGAAGAGAAATCAGCAATGGCTTCTGCAAACAATCCAGTTTCATACAGTTTATTTGCAATATCCAGAGATGAGCCGTTTGTTGCGGGTGTCACGGAGAGTATATACCATAACGGCAAGAACTCATCTTGCGATACGATGGTTAGATTGTTTTGTCTGGCCGCATTTTCCAACAATGTGTAGTCTGTTGCGGTTTTCAGTTTTACATTCAAGTAAGGAGTAATGACGATATGATCCCCGTTTTCACTTTTATAACAGGGAGAAACCATTGCAGTAGTTGAGACTCCTTTAAGTCTTGCCTTAAAGGTTGTGGCACTGGAACGGGATCCGTTCTGAGGATTGTCCTCACACACGAGAACTCGAAATGTGTTGTCTTTAATCTCCCTGACTACTGAATATCCGGAAGACATCGATATGGGTGTCGATGTGTTGACAGCAACGCTCATCCTGTCACTTACCTCCGTCAGAGTTATTTTCTCTCCCTGACTGTAGTAATAGGGAGTAGCCGCTGCCGAGTACATACATCCTGCAGCCAGCAATAAGATGAAAAAAAGTGCTTTCATTGTTTTTTTGTATTGGTGGTTACTTAACTGCGATCTTATACGTTTTACCATTTATGGACAGAAGATAAACTCCAAATGTCGGTACAGAAATAGAGACGTTTCCTTCCGATGTTTTTGTGTTGTATATCATTGTCCCATCAAGGGAGAACAGTTTTATATTACATCCCTTAAAAATTTGTCCTATTGATATGACACCATTTGCTGAGTTTATCGATACTTCACGGTTCTCAATCTCAACAATGCCACTGCTGCTCCCAATCTCCATTACATTGCGTTGATTGACAACAACATCTCCTTCTTTGGAAACGATTGTTCCTTCGGGTATAATTATAGTATATCCCTTTTCCGAGATAAGCGGAATGTTCTCGAAATCCGCAACCAACACCCAGTCCCCATTTTCTTCCGAAATTGTCGGTACGACTTCCTTGACTGTGAGATTTTCATTCTCGATGTTAAGCTTGATAATCGGATTTGCGGAAAGGGCAATCGGACGGTCATAATAGAATTTTACTTCCCCAAGCACATCCGTGGTATGGTTGTCAAAGAGACTGCACCAAGTGTACTGGATTGGCTTCACCGGCTCTGTGTAACCGCCTATGAAGTTGACGATTGCTTCTTCATTTACAATATCCGTACGGTATAGGGCACTTGTACTACCCGCAGGCAATTGAATCGAGTATCTCACTCCATTCTCGAAATTTATGTTTTCGCCAAAATCAATTCCTGCATAACCGAGATTCCAATCCCAGCTTACATCGCAGTAATATTCTCTAACAGGAACCCCTTCACGAAGGAGTATCGCCTTCGCGCCATCGACGGGTGCAGTTTCGAATCCGAAAAAGAATCCTATCCGGTCTTTTCTTTCAACAACAGATCCTTCTTCAACAGTGGGCGTTGCCTGACCGAGGGTCGATGGCACACTGAATTCCACTTCAAGTTTCTCGTTGGTGATGTCTGGTTTACCCTCCCTGTAGATAACACCTTCCGGTACGACAAGGTGGTATGTCTTGCCTTTCGGAAGCAGCAGGGGCGATTCAAATGTGATCACCGCAGTTCCCTGTATCCTTTTTTTTCCTACATAGTTGGAGCAGGACAACACGCCTGTTGCCACAGGATGCCCGTCAGAAAACACAGTTGCAGTTGAGTTTTCGGTGATTGAGATGGATCCATCGAATGTAAATCCGATATCAACAATAGGATAACAAACCGGACGGTCTCCAATAGTACATTGCTCAGGTATAAGACCGGAGGCAGATACGTTTAATGCCGTTGCAGTGGCCAGTATTGAAACCAGACCTATTAGTTTTCTTTTTTTCATGATTTCTATGTGTTATGGGCTTGCCATAATTTTAGTTATTATGGCATAGCCCGATTAAGTTTAGTTGCGAGGAGTATTTATGACTGCTTTATAGCCATCAATGAGACCATAGCCATATTTGATATTCCATGTTCCGTAAATCTTATTTGTGCTATAAGGAATATTGCCAATTTTTTTTGTATTCTTAGCAATAATCTCACGAACTTTCTTTGCTGTCAATGATGGATTCCTTTCCAAAATCAATGCAGCTAAACCTGCAACATGAGGACAAGCCATTGATGTGCCGCTCATTTTATCAATCCGATTGTTACGTATTGTTGACAGGATGTCTGTACCCGGTGCCGTCACAAATAAATTTGGTCCATAGCAGGATTTCGAAGATAATGTCCCATCTATAGTCATATTGGATACTGCCAATACATTTTCACTGTAGTCTCCAGGATAGGATATATCATAGGTAGGGTGTGCAAAAGTATAGTTGCCAGCTGATTTGACAAATACACAACCCTTTCCTTCTCGACCTTTATAAACAGCATTGTCAATTGCCTCTGCAATCAAATCGTTTGGTTCACACCACCATGAACATGAAATAACATCTGCACCGTTTTTCCATGACCAATTTATTCCATTTGCGAGATTGGCTTCCAAGTTCGTCACTGTTGATAAACTATTGCTGACAGACATTAATTTTGCATCGGGCGCAACGCCTACAACTTGTATTCCTCCTTTACTCCCACCTTAGGCTTCTTGTCTTCGCCATTGAAGTGATACATGAAATTGTCGTAGGTACGCTCTTCATCAAGAACGTCCATCGCAGCAATGATTTTCTTACACTTTGCTACCAGAGCTTGTGTTTCGGGCGAAGCTGCTGCTGCTTGCCAGTCGTCGGGTGAATACTTGCCAATCATAATGTATTTACGAGTGGCACGTCCAAGATAAACTTGCACTTCCAAAAATCCGTAACCCCTCTTCTCGGAGTTTTTTCTACGGTCGAAGACGACCTCTACCAATTCCTTCTTCATCGTTAAAGTAGGTTTTAGTACAGCGGACAAATAAGTGAAGAAGATGAGAATAATGGGAGTTTAACAATTTTTAATTGGTGGTTTTACCAATCCCAGCTATTTAGTGGCTGAAAGTGTATCACATTTTAAGAAGTGTCACACATTTCAGAAAAGTGTCACACAAAGTGTCACACATTTATGTATCGTTGTGTCCCGTTATGTCATCATCAAAGCACCAGGTTCAAATCCGCTGCGTTAATTAGACATTACGCTCGTCCTCTAAATAACTGTCTGGATTTCAAGTTACTCGCTCGTAACTAACTGTATATAAGCAACAAAGAGGATACTACCGAAGTAGAATCCTCTTTGACGTTGTTTTGTTCCGATGTGACCCGCATGGGGTCACAAAGTGATTCCGTTGGGGTTCGAACCCAAGACCCACAGCTTAGAAGGCTGTTGCTCTAATCCAACTGAGCTACGGAACCTCCAAATCGACTGCAAAGGTAATGTTTTTTTTTCAATTACAATGCTTTTTTCAAAGTTTTTTTTGTCTGTACTCTTGAAAATGTGAGTGTTTTATTAAAAAAACATTTGAGATCAAGGCTTAATACTCGTTGTAGAACACCTTGTATGGATCCATTTGCTGCATTTTCTTCTTGATGTTCTCTTCTATTCCTTCTGTTGGTTGCGGAATATCTTGCTCCATTTCGTCTGCTCTTGTCTGGTCCTCCTTAGCTCCGGCGGTATCGCCTAGCGCCGAGCGCACCTCGCTGCGCTCCTTGTAGGCTTCGATTAAGAACGGATTGAAGTCGATCGCTTTAGTGTATACTTTTTCTGCCTCCTTGAGATTGCCAAGAGCTTTCTCTACACGAGCCTTTAGCAGGAGAACGTCCTCGTTCTCTTCGATTCGCTGGTAGAGATTGTCAGCGTCGATAGCTGCTTCGGCTGTTTGGTTTTTCTCCAACAACACGTTGCCACGAAGCAGACGAGCCGCGTCGAAGTCTTCGCGTCGGTCGATAGCCTTTGAGAGCATAGCAACGGCAGCGTCGAGGTCGTTCAGTCCTTTGTATGCTTTGGCGTAGGTATAATAGGTCATGATATTCTCGCTATCGAGCTGCAACGCCTTCTCGCACACCTCAGCCATAGCCGCATAGTCCTCCGTCATGTACAACACGTCAGCCATGCGTAGCAGCACGGCAACATTGTTTGGCTGTGCTGCAGATATCGCCATGAGCTGTGTATATGCGTTCTGCATGTCGCCGAGCGAGATGTATGCCTGTGAAAGATAGTCGCGACATTCGAGGTCGTCGGCGTTCAGTTCGAGAGCGAGCACGAAGCATTTTGCCGCATAATCGAATTGCTGCATGCGTAACGCACGCACTCCGTCGTATTTCAGCACGTCGAAATTCTTTTCTTCCTTCACTTCCTCAGAAGTGTTCTGTGATCCGAATAGCTTTTTAAAAAAGTTCATATAAGTTATATTGTTTAGGTTTTAGTCTTTAGCCTTTAGCCTTAGAAGCGGCCTTGTTCGCCCAAATAGCTGTCCTTGAATCCGAGGAAATAGAGCACGCCGTCGATGCCGATGGTGTTGAGGCTCTGCTTGGCGTTGGCCACCACGCGTGGCTTAGCGTGGAACGCTATACCGAGTCCGGCCTCGCCGAGCATGGGCAGGTCGTTTGCTCCGTCGCCCACGGCGATGGTCTGTGCGAGATTCACCTTTTCCACCTGCGCAATGAGCTTCAGCAGTTCTGCCTTACGATGTCCGTCTACAATTTCGCCGAGATATCGTCCGGTAAGTTTGCCGTTTTCGTCTATTTCGAGTTCGTTGGCATATACGTAGTCGATGCCGTACTTGCGTTGCAGGAACTCGCCGAAGTAGGTGAATCCGCCGCTAAGAATGGCTATTTTGTATCCGCAACGCTTCAATACAGCCATGAGTCGGTCTACGCCCTCGGTGATAGGCATCTTGTTTGCGATGTCCTCGAAAACACTCGAGTCGAGTCCCTTGAGCAGAGCAACGCGGCGTGTAAAGCTCTCCTTAAAGTCGATTTCGCCACGCATGGCGCTTTCTGTTATCGCACGCACCTCTGCGCCAACACCAGCACGTTCTGCCAGTTCGTCGATGCACTCTGTCTGTATAAGTGTAGAGTCCATATCGAAGCAGATGAGTCGGCGCATACGGCGGTACATGTCGTCCTGCTGGAAAGAGAAGTCGATCTCCATCTCGTTAGATATGTGCATCAGTTCCTTCTGCATGGCTGTTCTATCGGCAGGTGTGCCGCGGAGCGAGAACTCGATGCAGGCGCGCCTGTTGTGTTCCGGGTGCTTTATGCTCATGCGACCTGTGAGTCTGAGTATGGAGTCGATGTTCAGTCCCTGCTGCGCTATAACCTTTGTTGCAGCCTCAATTTGCTTGGCAGAAAGTGAGCGTCCGATAAGCGTAAGGATAAAGCGGTTTTTGCCCTGGAGGTTCACCCAATTCTCGTACTCGTCGTCGGTGACGGGTTCGAATCCGATGTTCACGCCAAGTTCTGTAGCCTTGAAGAGCAACTCCTTCATCACCTGTCCTGATGCTGCTTCAGAAATGCGTATGAGCACGCCGAGAGATAGGGTAGAGTGAATGTCAGCCTGTCCGATGTCGAGAATCTTGGCATCCTTACTGGCGAGTATTTCCATTACGGAAGCGGTCAGTCCGGGGCGGTCGTTGCCCGTAATTCTTATCAGTATCTGTTCTTCTTTATTGGTATTGGTTTTTGTATTCATTCCATTACTTTTTTACTTGTAACTACAAAAGTAAGCCTTTTTATCGTAACTTACAAATAAAAGTGTAGAGTTGTTGGCATTTTTGCATAATGTATGCAGGGCTTTTTCATCGGATTGCGTCCGCCGTCCGATCGGATTGCGTTCGCCGTCCGATCGGATTGCGTTCGCCGTCCAATCGGATTGCGTTCGCCTTCCAATCAGATTGCGTTCGCCGTCCAATCAGATTACCTTTCTCTGTGTATCACGCTACCGCTTCCTTGATGCGTGGCAAGCACGAGCACCTCGGCTATCTGCACGTGTTTCGGAGCTGAAGCAGCGTAGAAAGCTACATCGGCAATGTCGGCTCCGGTGAGCGGGACGATGCCTTTGTATACGTTCTCGGCACGAGCGTTGTCGCCGTGGAAACGCACGTTGCTGAAGTTGGTTTCAACGAGTCCGGGCTTCACGTTCGTCACGCGTACTGCCGATTCGGCTACGTCGATGCGTAGGCCGTCCGTAATGGTCTTCACGGCAGCCTTAGTGGCGCAATAGACGTTGCCGCCGGCATATGCCGCATCGCCCGCCACGCTACCGATGTTGATTACGTGACCCTCGTTACGCTCCACCATAGCCGGCACGATGAGACGTGTCATGGTGAGCAGACCCTTTATGTTGGTGTCTATCATCGTGTTCCAGTCTTCGGGGTCGCCCTCGTATTCCTTCTCGAGACCGAGTGCGAGTCCGGCGTTGTTAATCAGAACATCAATAGTCTGCCATTCTGGTTCGAGCGAAGCGATAGCCTGCTTTGCAGCTTCGGCGTCGCGCACGTCGAACACCAAGGTGCGCACCTTCGTGCCCTCGGCTTCGAGCTGTGCCTTTATTTCTGCTAACTTCTCTGCGCGGCGAGCCGTGAGGATAAGATTGTATCCGCCCTCGGCAAACTTTCTTGCGCAGGCTTCGCCGATGCCGCTTGTAGCTCCGGTTATGAGTGCTGTCTTTTTCATAATAGTCTGGTGTTAAATTGCTTAATCTGTTTAGGTATAGTTCTACTTCACTACTTTGTGACCTTCGTCTACCCATGCGTTGTAGCCTTTGTCGAGCTCTACAACTACATAGCCGTTGCGCACGAGTATGCTTGCAGCCTTCTTGCTGCGTTTGCCGCTGCGACAGTTCACGGCTATCACTCTGTCTTTAGAAAGTGTTTCGCACGCCTTCTGCTCGAAGTCGGGCTTCAGCACGTCTATATTAACAGCGTTCTCGATATGACCTGCAGCGAATTCTTCTGCTGTGCGCACGTCAAGGCGTACCACTGTTGTGTCGGCTATTATCTTCTCGTAGGCATCTGCCGACACGCTCTCGAAACCCTTGTTCTGCGCCTTGCAAGAGAAGATGGCGCAGAGCATAGTAAGTATGCTCATAATTCTGATTGCTTTCATTATTAAATAGGTTGTTATTTTATTTTTACTCAATTCATCACCACATCAAGTACCATCATCAGTACGAAGCCGATGGCGAAACCTATAGTGCTGAGGTTGCTGTGCTGCCCGCTTGAGGCTTCTGGTATCAGCTCTTCCACTACTACGTAGAACATGGCGCCTGCAGCAAAGGCGAGCATGTATGGAAGGGCTGGCATCAGAAGCGATGCGAGCAACAGAACGGCGATGGCTCCGATGGGCTCGACGACTCCACTGAGAGATCCTAACACGAATGATCTCCACCGACTGTTGCCTGCTGCGCGCATAGGCATTGAGATAATGGCTCCTTCTGGGATGTTCTGTATGGCTATGCCTAATGATACGGAAATGGCTGCGGCTAAGGATATGTGCGAAGAGCCGTTTTCGGCTCCTGCAAACACTACGCCTACAGCCATACCTTCGGGCAGGTTGTGTATGGTTACGGCAAGGGCAAGCATGGCGGTCTTTGACAAGTGAGACTTGATGCCCTCGGGCTTGTCTGTACCTATGTGCAGATGAGGCGTCAGTTCGTCGATAAGCAGCAGAAAGCCTATACCCATCAGGAAACCAACGGCAGCCGGCACTACCGACCATGCGCCGCTATCAGCTTTCATTTCCATAGCAGGAATCAGCAAAGACCACACAGATGCGGCAACCATCACTCCCGAAGCGAAGCCCAACAATGTCTTTTGCAATCGTGCAGACATCTCGTCTTTCATAAAGAACACGAAAGCCGATCCCAACATCGTTCCCAATAACGGAATTAGAAGTCCTACGATTATTGTAGTTGTCATTTCTGTCATATTCTTCTTTTAAACTTGTTTGTTACGATGCAAAGATACAATTTTGTTGTGAGCCAGGCAATACCTAAAAGTGATGCTTCTTTATTTCTCGTACAATTCTATCGGCAGTCCGTCGGGGTCGCTGAAGAACACAAACTGCTTGCCGGTATATTCGTCCGTGCGTATCGGCTCGTGCTTTATGCTCTTGCTGTCAAGTTCGCTTACCGCCGCCGTGAGGTCGTCCACCTCGAAAGCAAGATGGCGCAGACCGGCTGCTTCGGGATAGGAAGGACGTGCAGGAGGATTGGGGAAGGAGAACAGTTCTACGATGTATGTGTCGCCAAGATAGCAGTCCGCTTTCCATGAGTCGCGTTGCTTGCGATAATGTTCGCTCTTTATTTTCATGCCGAGTACATCGGTATAGAACTGCTTTGAGCGCTCGTAGTCGGAGCAGATTACGGCTACGTGGTGTACTTTGTTGAGTTTCATAATATTCTTTCTAATTTCCTGTTTATGTTATAAGAAAAGCTCGTTCATCTTTCTTTCGCTACACAAGGGCTTGAGGTGTGCGGCAAGTAGGTTGAGGCGATCGCCTATGCCTCTTTCGTGTATGGGACAAACGGAGACACAACGCATGCAACCGATGCACAGTTCGGTGTTTACGCCTTTGAGATTATCAAAAGAAATGGCTCCCGTAGGACAAGCGTCAGCGCAAGTTCCACATTCTGTGCAAGCATCGCCGGCTGTAGGATAGGGGCCGGAGCAGCCTTCTTTATATGGTCTGTTTCCGGGCAATGCGAGAGGTGAGGAAGTCTGTACGCCGTTTGTTTGGTTTGTCATCTCCTTTGCCTTGTTGAATATATCCAAGCCGAACGAAGCCAATTCGTTTGCGTCCTCTTCGTCTGGTCTTCCTGTGCCGTACATTCTGCAGATGCTATGTTCGGCGATGGCAGCTACTGCGGCAATCACTTGAAACCCTATTTCTGTAGCTGTGTCCTGCATCTCAACCAAGGCGTCTTCATACGCTCTGTTTCCGTATACGGCAACAACAGCGCACTTTGCTCCGTTCGCCTTTATGCCCTTCAGTCGCTCAACGGCTAAGGCTGGTACACGACCAGCGTATACGGGCATGGAGATAAACACAAGGTCGTCGGCTGTTATATCGGGATAAGACAGATTCTGCGGTTTTGTGCAAAGTTCCGTAACAACGCTCTCGTCGCTGAGAGCCTTGCATAATGATTCGCTGACACGTCGGGTTCCGCCAGTAGGGCTGAAAGTTATTAAGTGTATGTTCATAATTCTTGTTTATTTATATTCGCAAATTTAGATAAAATTTCCGAATTATCAGCCTGTTTTTTATCCCAACTGGCTTATAATTCGGAAATTTTATCTAAATTTGTTGAGGATTATCGTTGTTAAAAGAAACAGCATATTATTCAACCTCCAACTTTTAATATATAAATATGGCATTATCCAATATAGAGAAACACTACAATAAGCACCCTGAAGACCTTCGCTTGCAGCGCAGGCACGGCATCGTAGAGTTCGAAACCACCATGCATCACTTGCGCCGATACATTAAGCCCGACTCGTTGTTGCTCGATATAGGTGCAGGAACTGGACGCTACACATCGGCTCTTATGGCAGAAGGTTATCGGGTGAAGGCTGTAGAACTGGTGCGACGCAACATCGAGGTGTTTCTGAAGCGTGAGCCGACGGCAGATGTTGTGCAGGGCGACGCACGTAACATGCCGTTCCTGCCTACGGCGTATGCTGACATTACGCTGTTGCTCGGTCCGCTCTATCATCTCATCGGCGACGAGGAGAAGTTAAAGGCTCTGAACGAGGCAAAGCGCGTGACCAAACTGGGCGGACTGATTTTTGTGGCATACTTGATGAACGAATACAGCATTCTGTCGTATTGTTTCGACGAGGATAGAATAGAAGGACTGATGGAGCGTGGCGCCGTTGACGAGAACTTCCATATTCAGGCTCAGGCAGACGAGCTTTACGACTATGTGCGTATAGACGACATCAACCGACTTGACGAACGTGCAGGCTTGGAACGTCTAACCATATTCTCGCCCGACGGCGCTTCCGACTATATGCGCACACGTCTCAACCGCATGAGTGACGAGACGTTTGCGCGTTTCATAGAATATCAGAAGTGCATCTCTGAGCGTGCCGACCTTATTGGAGCTGGCAGCCATGTGGTGGATGTTGTGAGAGTTCCCTAACCAGTAGCCTCTGCTCTCTATTTTATGATGCCGTTATCCGTATCGCGTAGGTTTATGCGTTTTTCTGCCGAATTGTGCTTGCTTCCTCTACTCAGTCGCCAAGAGATGTTCAGCGAAACCAGATTGCCCATCCACTTTGAATAGCCTATGGTATGCTTGTAGAGATTGCGGTTGAGCAGTTCGTTCTCGTATGCCTTGTAGTTGTTGTTTAACGGATTCGCCCACGACAAGGAGAACTGCCAGTTGCGCCATGCGTGTGATGCTTTCACGACAGAATAGGCTCCGTTGTAGCTTTTCGATTCTCCCTCTAAAAAGCGGTTGCCGTTGTCTACGTATCCCTGCAGCGTGAATCTACCGAGATAAGCCGTGATGCTGGCAGCGTAGAACCAAGAGGTGTAGCAATGTGTATAGTCATTGCTGTAGTTGAAGCATCTGTACAATCCTCCGTTGGCTGCAATCTGAAGCTTTTCGGGCAAAAGCCAGTAGCCGGCGTATGCCATAACGCTCAAGGCGTCTATCTCCTTTTGGTTTATCTGTGTATAGACGAATTGATTGTCTTGGGTACGTTCATAATGAGCCATATTAGGCTTGAAACATTGCTTGAAGTAGCCGTCGACGAAGGCCTGCAAGCGATTGTTGTTATACGAAAACTGCAGGCGGTGCTCCATATCATGCGACGGTTTCAAATCGGGATTTCCTTTGGTCCATTCCATGCTATTTGTGCGAATCATAACATCGCTTGTCATCGCTATGCGAGACACCTTGTCCTGCATCTGATAAGTATAGCTCATCTGCAAGCCGTTGTTGATCTGATATGTGAGCGATGCCTTCGGGTGAAAAGTCCAGAAATTGAATCTGTGACCGTTCTGCGTGTAATGAATGTAACTTACGCCAGCACCTAACGTGTAGCGCAGCTGGCGTAGCATACCTTTGATTTCTGCAAAGCCATACAGACGGTTATTGTTTGTCTTAGTAAGAGACGAGGCATCGCCAAGATAACCGTTCTTTATGTATTTATAGCTATAGTTCACGCCCGTAGAGAACGTGAATGGCTTCAGCCGATTCTCGTAGATTGCCTCCGCAAGCAAGGATGTTGTCTTGCCGTCTACATTGTATTTATAAGGAGAACCCTCGTTATAGAAAGAGCCGGTCTGCGTGGAGATGTATGTGCCTACGGCATTGGCGGTAAGAGACTGACGTGGAGATATCTGGCGGAAGAAGTAGACGTCCAATGCCGGCGAATAGCTTTTGTCAGCATCGCAACTTGTTGCTTGGTATTGCCGAGCGCCGTCCTTAATATCCTTAATAATGTAGTTGTCGGGAGCGTTGTTGAACGCTCCACTAAATGATGTCTGAAAGACGGTGGCTGTAGAGTCAGCCCAGTTGTATGTCAGTTTTGCTTCGTGCGCAATAGCTTTACGAAGCGTCTCCATATCGTTTCGTTCTATTCTGTGTATGCTTCCGTCAGTCAATGTATATTCTGCAGACTGTTTGCTCTTGCTTCCTTTTGTACGATACCCGCTCAAATCGTAGGAAAGTGACCATTCGCTTTTGCCGCGGTTCCACTTACCGTAAACCATGCCATCGCCCTGCAAGGTGGTAAGCGCCGAAGTAAGGTCGGTACCAACGGTATATCCGCTCTCTTTTCTGTGTGTAATGATATCAACGACATAAGCTATACCGTCGCCATAACGCACGCCAGGATTGTTTATGAAGTCAATCTTCGTGATGTTCTTCGGATCGAGAGCCAACATCTCCGACTTGTCCACAACGATGCCATTTATTCTGATCTGAATGCTGCCGCGGTTGTCGATAGCCGTAATGGAGTGGTTGATATTGTCGATACGCAGATTGGCAAGCGAGAGCTTCTCAAGAATGCTGTAGCCGTTGTTCGATGACTGTTTTTGAGCATCGGTAGGGTAGAGAACCATGCCGTCGGGCTTGTTCACAACCTTGGCTGCCTTTACCGTAACCTCATTGAGCGTAACGGTTTTGTTCACATCCTGGGCAGAAGCGGAGAATGCGGAGGAGAGAATAATAGAAAGTGTAATCAATCGTTTCATTTTGCACCAATTTTGTTATGGTGCAAAGTTATAATCTCCTTAAAAGAAAGCCAATTTACGAGTCTGACATTTACCTGACAATTGGCTGGCAAAAGACTATCTACTTGATTATCAGACTGTAGCTCTTGCCTCTGTCCGACTGGATCTTCAGCGTGCTATGAGTCTCTATGATTGGCTTTATGCGCTTTATCAGCGTGTAGAGCGTGTCGCTTGCATCGGGCTTCTTCGGCCATAGTCGGTCGCAAATGTGCTGTTTTGATAGAGTATGTGTGTCGCTTGTTATGAACATTTCGAGCAGAGAATGTTGCATAGGCGTAAGACGAATTTGCTCGCCCGAAAGCGTCATGAACTTGTCGTTATAAAAGACGATGCCTCCGTACGATATGCCTTGTGCAATCAGCTCCGGTCCTTTCCTTTTTATGTACCACAAGCTGCACAACAGCCACAGCAATCCGGCAAACAGAAAAGACCCTGATGCCTTTTGGTCGGACATCATGAAGGTAGTTGCGAAGCCACAGTTAGCCTCCGCCACGAGTCGGGTCTCCCAACGTCCGTCCTTGCGCACAGTACGCATGGCTATGCCTGCCGTGTCTTTCAGTTCGGCTATGGTGAGGCAGTTGCGATAGCAGCGTATGGTGTCTGTTGTGACCATATTGTCTGGCATCGTCACAAGCACCTGCTCCAATGCCCGATTCACATCCTGCGCTATAATATTCTCTGTTCTGCGATAACTGTTTATGCTTGTACACAATGCGCAGAGCATAAGAAAACTGAATATCATGTAGGGAAGAGTCTTCATAATTTGCACGATTTATTAAGTAGGCTATGTTTGTCAGACACAAATGTACATTTTTATTATAAAACTCGCAAACGTTTTTTTGATTTTGCAAGTCTTTATGTACAAAAAACTTTACAGATAATGATTTTTGCGGAGTTTTAGTTTGATGTTTGAAAAATAATGTATAATTTTGTTTCCTACTAATCTTAAGGTATAACTATGAATTGGAAAAAACTACAGAATGGTTCTGACATTAGAGGCGTGGCTCTTGAAGGTATTGAAGGAGAACACGTTAACCTTACACCCGAAGTTATAGAAACAATCGCAAAGTCGTTCGTGCGCTGGATAAGAAACAACTCTGACTGCGACACGCCGACTATTGCGGTAGGTATGGATTGTCGTCTTTCAGGCAGCAGCATCAAGAGTGCGTTTGTGAAGGGCGCTGTTGAGGCTGGCGCGAATGTCGTAGACTGTGGACTGGCTTCTACTCCAGCCATGTTCATGACCACTATCAGCGAGCATGTGAAGGCTACGGCTTCGGTTATGGTGACGGCAAGTCATCTGCCTTTCAACCGCAACGGACTTAAGTTCTTCACTCCTAAGGGCGGTCTCGACAGCAAGGACATTGCTTCTATCCTTATGATAGCAGAGAATGGAGAATATGTTTTTGAAGGCGCGAAGGGCAGTTCGTCAACACTCGACTTCATGGATATCTACTCTCGTCATATTGCCGACTACATCTGTGAGGGTGTGAATGCTGATGATTATCAGCATCCGCTTAAGGGCATGCACATCATTGTAGACGCAGGCAACGGCAATGGCGGATTTTTCGAGAAGATATTGAGTATGCTTGGCGCCGACACAAAGGGCAGCCAGTTCCTCGATCCTGACGGACGCTTCCCTAACCATATTCCTAACCCTGAAGACCGTGAGGCGATGGCTTCTGTCTGCAAGGCTGTGGAAGAAAGCGATGCCGACCTCGGCGTAATCTTCGATACAGACGTAGACCGTTCGGCTATCATCGGCAGAAAGGGCGAGCCAATCAACCGCAACTCTCTCATTGCGCTTATCTCTTCCGTGATACTGGATGAGCATCCGGGAAGCACAATCGTAACCGACTCTGTAACTTCTGACGGTCTTGCTGAGTATATCAGCGAAAAGGGAGGCAGGCACCACCGCTTCCGCCGCGGATACAAGAACGTGATAAACGAGGGCATCCGTCTGAACGAAGCAGGTGAGGAGTGCTGGTTGGCTATTGAGACATCTGGTCATGCGGCTCTGCGCGAGAACCACTTCCTCGACGACGGCGCTTATCTTGCAGCAAAGCTCATAGTCTTCGCAGCAAAGCTGTACAAGGAGGGTAAGCAGGTGCATGAGGTGATAGCTTCGCTAAAGCAGCCAAAGGAGAGCAAGGAGATAAGAATCAAACTCACCGATCCCGACTTTAAGGCTCAAGGCGCGAAGGTGCTTGAGGATATGAAGGCAAAGGCAGCAGGAGTGGAAGGCTGGACGATTGTTGAGCCAAACTACGAGGGACTGCGCGTTAGTTGCGGCAATGTGGATGAAGCCGGTTGGTGGTTGCTGCGTATGTCGCTGCACGACCCGGTTATGCCTCTTAACATCGAGAGCAACGTAGAAGGTGGTGTTGAGGCTATCGAAGGCAAACTGAAGTCGCTCGGACTGATTTAATCATTAAAGGGCTGGATTCCTTTGTGGAACCCAGCCCTTGTTATGTTTATATATAATGAGTCTTAGTTTATATATAATGAGTCTTAGTTTATATATAATGAGTGCTTGTTTATATATAATGTGAGATTAGAGGTTGTTCGTAATCTCTTTGCCCATTTGCATTACGTATGTGAGGTTGATGTCCTTGTCGAACACCATGAGGTCGGCATCCTTGCCTTCCTCGATAGAGCCCTTGCGGTCGAAGACGCCCATGATTTTTGCTGGCGTCTCGCTCGCCATACGGAACACATCAATCATCGGTATCTCAGCCTTCTGTATGCAGGTGCGTATGAGAACGTCCATTGTGGCGATAGAGCCGGCAAGCACCGAGCGGTCGGCCAGCTTGCAAACGCCGTCTTCCATAATGACGCGAGCCTCAGCAGACACGTCGCCTTCGCTCGCAGCGTAAGCCAAAGAGTCGGTTATGAGAGCGGTCTTCTCGACACCCTTTATCTTATACACAATCTTGAGCATAACAGGCGGTACGTGTATGCCGTCGGCAATCACCTCTACGGTCATGTCCTGCAGCGCATAGACACTCTCTACGGTGCCGGGCACCTTGAACTCGTGCTCCTTGTAGACAACCGGCATAGCGTTGTAGAAGTGAGAAGCGTGAGTCATTCCGGCGTCGTGTGCCTTAACTACGTCTTCGTATGTGGCGCGTGTGCAGGTGAGAGCAGAGAGAACGCCGTGACTACGCAGTTCTTTTATGAATCTTACGGAGCCTGGCAGCTCGGGCGCCTCGTCCCATCGCTTGATGCACTTGTACTTCTTTAGCAGCGACTCGTATTCGTAGATGATCGGCGCCTTTATGAGCACAGGGTTCTGCGCACCAGCCTGCTTGCGGTTGATGTATGAGCCCTCGATGTGCAGACCAAGTACTGGGCTGTCCTTCTCGTTCATGAGTTTCTCGCACACCGTGCAAGCAGCCTCGATGGTAGGAACTGTAGAAGAAGAGAGCGTTGGGTATATAGCGGTGGTGCCATGCTTGAGATGCGCATTAACAGCCGCCCGGAAAGCGTCCTCGCAACCCTCTATGAAGTCGCGTCCGCCGCCACCATGAGCGTGCATATCAATGCCGCCGGGGACTATGTAGCCACCCTTGGCATCGATGATTTCGGCTCCGACCACATGAAGGTTGATGTTAGAGACGGCTCTGATTCTGTTGCCGTCGGTAACAATGGAGCCGCCATCAAGCCATCCTTTAGGTGTGAGGATGCGACCATTGACAAATTGTTTCAACATAGTGTTTTCGGTTTAGAGTTCGTTTGTAACCTCGTTGCCCATCTGCATTACGTATGTAAGCTTAAGGTCTTTGTCGAACATCATGATGTCGGCATCCTTGCCGTCCTCGAGCGATCCCTTGCGGTCGAACACGCCCATGATCTTTGCAGGCGTCTCGCTCGCCATGCGGCATGCGTCCTCCATCGGTATTTTCGCCATCTGTACGCACGTGCGTATGAGGCGGTCCATTGTGGCGATAGATCCGGCAAGCGCCGAGTGGTCTGCCAGCTTGCACACGCCGTCTTCGAGTATGACACGCGGGTCGAACGCCACGCCCTCGTCGCTTGCAGCACACGCCAGAGAGTCGGTGATGAGCGCTGTCTTCTCTACGCCCTTGATCTGATAGACGACACGAAGCATAACCGGCGGTACGTGTATGCCGTCGGCGATCACCTCTACGGTCATATCTGGCAGAGCGTAGACACTCTCTACAGTGCCCGGCACCTTGAACTCGTGCTCTTTGTAGACAACGGGCATGGCGTTGTAGAAGTGAGTGGCGTGCATCATGCCAGCCTTATGTCCGGCCACGACGTCAGCGTATGTGGCGCGAGTGTGGCCGATAGAAGCCACGACGCCATGCTTGCGGCACGACTGTATGAACTCTATAGAGCCAGGTAGCTCGGGCGCCTCGTCCCATCGCTTGATGCACGGATACTTGTCGAGCAGCGGTTCGTACTCCTCGGCTACTGGCGGCTTTATCCACTCGGGTATCTGCGCTCCCGCCTGCTTCGGATTGAAGTAAGGGCCTTCGAGGTGAAGTCCGAGCACGGGGCTGTTCTCCTCAGCCATGAGCTTCTCGCATGTTTCGCAAGCAGCCTCAATCATGGGGACGGTAGAAGAAGAGAGAGTAGGGAATATGGAAGTGGTGCCATGCTTCATGTGCGCCTTGATAGCCACGCGGAACGCCTCCTCGGTGCCCTCCATGAAGTCGCGTCCGCCGCCTCCATGCACGTGAAGATCTACACCGCCGGGCACGACATAGCATCCTTTAGCGTCGATGATTTCTGCGTCTACGATGTGTAGGTCGCTGTTGGATACGGCTAAGATTTTGTTGCCGTCGATGATTACAGAGCCGCCTTCGAGCCAGCCTTGTGGAGTGAGAACGCGACCGTTGAGTATTTGTTTTAGCATAACTGAATGAATTGTTTAAGAACTTCGCAGGCTGCACGATGTGTCGTTAGGCGACTGAGGGTGCAACGATGCTCTGTTCGTTAGTAGGTTTTACAGAGAGCAAAGGTACACATTATTTTTATTGCTGCAAAAAAAATCTATGCAAAGAAATATAAAAAAGACGGTTGTGAGAGGGGTTTGTCTCACAACCGTCTTGGTTATTCAGACAGCCAGCATCGTTACCTTTGCGTGGCAAGGATGTTACCTTTGCGCGGTAAGGGTTGTTCAGCTATGCTGTAATGAGGTTTTCGCTACGCGGTAAAATATTAGCGGCGGGCGTTATTTGACGAGCTTCTTGAGGCTTTTGCCGTCGGACATACGTAGGATGTTGATGCCCTTAGAGAGTGTGTTGCGTCGAGCGCCGTCGAGCGAGTAGAGCGCCTTTATCTTTGCTACCTTGTCTTTGTCTTTGACGACGATAGGAGCGACGTCGGTAGCGGAGCCAGCGGCGTCGGGGTCTTGTGTGTCGAGCACCCATGAGAGGTAGTATTCGTCCTCGTCCTGGTCTTCGGGTGAGATGTATGCGAAGCCGGCTATGTAGCGTCCGTCGGCAGAGATGGCGCAGGGCGTATTGAAGAAGCCCTCGTCGTAGTCGGCGAGGCGTGTAGCACCGGGGAAGGCAGTAGCGAGACGCTGTATGTCGCTTTCGCCAGCTTTCCAGATGAAGCCGACGCGCGGTCCGTAAGCGCCGCCGTAGAATCCGACGACCGTGCCGTCGTCAGAGATGCCGAAGCCGTAGACCTCGGCACCGACCTCGGCGAAGCGCTCGTCGTCGTCGTTGGGCGTGAAGAACTCGACCTCGTCGGTTTGCAGGTTGTAGCGAGCGGTGGAGATGAGCGATCCGGAGTCGCCGAGGAACTTCTCGTAGTTGATGATGAGCCACTTGCCGTTGGGGGACATTGTTGTCTGGTCGCAGCTGAACATGGCGTAGGGCTTTGAGGACTCAGCCGTAGCGGCGAAGTATGGACGAGAGACGGGGTAGGGGAAGGGGGTAGAGCCGTCGTTGAGCAGCGCCCATGTGGTGGCAGGACGAGTAGCCATATCGTCGACGAAGTAGCCGGAGATGGTGCCGTTGTCGGCTACGGAGAGGGCGGCGGCGCCAGCGGACTCGTATCCGAGGAAGGAGTTAGAGGGGAGCGGTAGGTCGCGGGGCGTGCCGTCGTGGAAGATGCAGGGCGTGCCTTCGGTCTGTGCGCCGTCGTAGCGTGCACCGACGATGTAGCCCCCGGAGGGGCTGATGCCGTTGAAGAGGTACTGGTCGGTGGCACCGTAAGAGGTGCATTTCTGCGTAGAGAAGTCGAACGTAGAGGCCGGTCCGTTCCATCCGACCGCGAGGCCGTTGTTGGCTATAGCCTTTATCTGGAGGTCGACGTCGGCGTCGGGGTCGTCGGAGGGGTTGACGTCGAAGTTGACGATTTTGTCGTTTTCGAGGTCGAAGATAAAGCCTCCGAATGTAGAGGCGTTAGATCCGGCGACGAACTTGGCGTTAGGCGACATAGCAGTGATAGTGAGTCCGTTATGGTCGGCGTCGGGCAGTTCGGTGATGCCGTTCTGAGCGAGGGCTGCGTTAGCAGAAACGAGAAGCGCAGCGATAGAAAGTAGCGTTTTCTTCATGTTGTGTATGTTTTTGTTAAACAAAATGTTATCTATTTGCGTGCAAATTTAGAAAATTTATTGTTGTTTACAAAATGAAACTTGAAAAAAGTTTATTAAAACGAGTTTTTGCTTTCAATTACGGATATATTTCTATATGGCTGCTACCGGAGTTACCGTCCTTGATGATGCGTATCTGGGTAGTAATGCGTTCGGACATGGTGTCGGTATGGCTGATTACGCCTACTTTCTTTCCTTGAGACGACTGGAGCATTGCCAAGGAGTCGATAACTGTGGCAAGAGTGTCGGGGTCGAGCGTGCCGAAGCCCTCGTCGATGAAGAGATTCTCGAAACTGATGTTGCGTGACGAGAGAGAGGAAAGCCCGAGCGCCAGTCCGAGCGAAACGATGAAAGTCTCGCCACCAGAGAGAGACGTCGTGTCGCGCACGTCGTCGGCACGGTCGTGGTCGACCACGCGGATGCCGAGCGAATTCTTCACCTGCAGAAGTTCGTATCGAGAGTTGAACTTTCTGATTTCGACGTTTGCATGCTCAATGAGGAAGCGCAGCGTGTAGCATTGAGCTATCTTGCGTAGCGTCTTGCCGTCGCCCCCGATGGCGTCAGCGATCTCCTCCCATTCGCGTTTTGCGACTTCCGCTTTCTGCTTTTGCGCAAACATATTGCCCATCAATTCTTTAGCCATGTTGTGACGTTGGAGTCGGGCTTTGGTGTCGATAAATTCTTGGTTGGAGACGTTCTCAAGTTCTGCCTTTTTTGTGAGCAGCGCCTCTTTCTGCATATCGGGTTTCTTCTGCAGAAGCTCGTGCATAGAGCGGTTTTCGTTGCGAAGAGTAGTTTCTGCAGAGGTGAAGGCATCTTGCAATCGCTTTTGGATGGTGCGTATGTGCTCCCAATTCTCGGTAGAGTAGAGGAGATGAGCGATAGAGTCTTCAGTAAGAATATTCTTGGTATGAGCCTTGTTGTAGTCTGCCAGCCACGCCGAAAGTTCAGCATTCCGCTTGTTTATAGAGTCGTGCTCTTTTTCTTTCTGTGTTTTGGTTGCCGATTCTTTTCCCCGTACCTCATTGAGTAGTTCGCGCAATCGTGAAATGGCTTCAGTCTTAGCTCTCACTAAGCTGTCAGCCTTTGACTTGGCTTCGTTCAGCGAATTCTCAAATTCGTCAGGATCCTTGTCTCCAATCTCTTTATTCAAATCAAGCCGCTTTGTTTCAACGATATGCTGCGCATCAACCAAAGCTTCTGCTGCAGACGAGAAAACGGCAGCTTTATCTGAGAGTTGGGCTTTAAGATTTTCGGTTTTTCCCTTTTCAGTTTCGAGCAATGTGTTTGCTTCCATTACTCTTTTTTCTGCCGTCTGTATCTTTTCTGATGCAGTTTTGGTGTATTCCTGCTTTGCCTTATCAGCTGCATCCATATGCTTGCGGAGTTTGTCTACAAGCTTTACCTGCTCGTTGTATGCCTTTAGTTCTGCGTCGGAAAGCTTTACCTTCTTTTCGATTTCCGGCATGAGCGATCTGAGCAGATCTTCAGCCTCCGGCCAGTTGTTATGCGCGCAAGCTATCACTTTCCATTCGTCAGAAAGGCTTGCCGTTTCAGAACGGAGCGTTTCTATAGTTTTGCTTATACCGTCCAAAAGTCCTTTGTTCCTACTCTGTTCTTTGGTGAGCTGCTGTTTTTCTGTCTGTTGGGCGTTGATCTGTGCACGTTTACCCTCAATAAGAGCGTTCATATCGTCGATTACCGGTAAGATGGCTTCCTTGTCGCTGTAAGGATGATGCGTAGCACCACATAGCGGACAAGCTTCACCTTCTGTCAGATTGCCACGATGCAAAGCCCAGTTTTCGCTTGTCATAAGGGCGTACGACTTGAGAAGAATCTCGAGTTCCTTATTAAGTTCTTCGATTCTGTAATTCTTAAGCAGTTCTGAGATTACAGCGTTTCTGTCTGTCAATACCTTTTGCTGGCAGACATTCTTGTCGTGTTCTGTACGCTTTGCCTTCAAAGCAGCTTGTATGCGAATGGCAGAATTGAGGTCTGTAAGGTTTCGTTCTGCCATAGTCTTGGCATTCTGAAGTTTCGCAGCATCGCTACATTCAAGCTTTTTGTTCTCTTCCTCGTATGAAGATGTGGCATCATCAGCCTTTTGCGACAAAAGTTTCTCTTCTTCCTTCGTTCGCTGTTGCAAGGCAATCAGACTTTCCTTCGATTTGCTAAGCACAGCTTCTGCAGCTTCAATATTTTTCATGTTATCAGCTACAGCTTTCTCAGCTTTAACTTTGGCATTCTCGGCTTCAGTTTTTGCTTTTGCCTTGTCATTGAGAGCTGTCTGCAAAGCCTCGAGTTCGGTTTTTATCTGGCGGGCTTTATTGATATGAGGTTTTTGAATTTCAAGCTCCTCCGAAGCCTTTTGTGCATTGGTTACAAGCAGTTTGAGTTCAACATCTTCCTCTTGCTTTATCTCCTTTTCTTTATTTAAGATAGCAGACTCCAACTCTTTTAGGGTTTTCTCCAAAGAAGCAATGTTTGTTTCGGATGTCTTGATATCCTTTAACAGGGCTACGGCAGGAAGGGTTGCATCGTGAAGCGAGAGACGAGCTGCTTGCTCTGCAAAAGCATCTATCTGACTTTTTGCTTCGTTGAAAGCCTGCTCAAATTTTACGATGTTTTGCTGGTGCTTTTCAAAAGTAGTGTACCAGGTAAGCGCTTCTGTTATTTTCTGCAACTCCTCTTTTATCTGCTTATCCAACTTCTCCAGTTCGTCGATGCGTTCCTTTACGCTACAGAGATCTTCTTCGGGTATAAGGTCCTTCTCTTGAGCTGTGAAACTGGCTGCAATCAGATCGTAGGCTTTAACGGCTTCATCCTTTTTCTGCTTTATCTCTTTGGCTATGTTTGTGTACAATTCCTCACACCCGATGAGCTTTTCGAGCAATTCATAGCGTTCATTTTCCTTGGCAGTAAGGAAGTTTGCAAACGATCCTTGGGCTATAAGTACGGTTCGCAGAAACTGTTCGTAGTCCAGTCCGATGATAAGAGGAAGTCTATTCCAGTCGTCAACCTCTTCTGTAGGTACACCATTGTTGACATCAATCTTGTAGAGAGACAGAGTAGGATCTTCAAACTTTTTGGTTTTCATGCGGACATACCATTCTGCACGGTATAGTGTGCCGTTGTTCGCAAGAAAAGTAAGTTTGCTATAGCCTTCCTTCTTGCCGCGTGTGAGGATGTTGCGCGAGTCAGTAGGCGCAAGACGACATTTCTCTTCAGAACTCAAATTGCCGAATACTTCGATATTCTGATTGCGGTCGCCTTTCTTGCGTGGATAGCGTGGTGCACGATTGTATAGCGCAAGGCATATAGCGTCAAGAATTGTAGACTTGCCGCTACCGGTAGGACCGACAATACTGAATATCGTACTGTCGCCTAATGCTCCTTCTTCAAAGTTGATTGTCTCTCCTCCTATACGGTCGAGAGATGCAAGGTTCTGTATTTCGAGCTTTATGAGTTTCATTAGTTCATGTTTTCTTTAATGTGTTCGAGTAACTGCTTGAGAATCATCTCTTGATGTTCGGTCATTTCCGCATTGTGTTTAACAGCGAACGTTTCCTTTAACGTGTCAAGAGGGTCGCGATTGAGGATGTCATCAATACTTTGAATATGATGGCTGTCGACTATCGTACTGAGGTCAAGAGTGGGTATTATTTTCTGTATTTTACAAAGAACTGCATTCTTCTTGCTGATGATCGCCTCCAGTTCCTTGATGTCATCATTACTTACCTTCTCCAGTTTCACCTTAAGGACAAGATACACGAAATTGTCGTCCAACTTATCGTCCGTTCTATCAGGCAACTTCTCTCTGATTAGTTTCTGTAGCTTCTTAGGAGTGAGTTCATCGTCTCCTTCCGGCAGGATGCACAGCTTGTGTTGTGGAGTGTATTCGAGAAACTCCACCTTAGGCTTTTGCGTGTTGGAGATTGTTACCATATCGACACCATGTCTGTAGTCTATTTCGGCAAAAGACATAGGCAGAACACTTCCCGTGTAACGTGCCCAGTCTGTATTCCATATATGTTGACGCTTATGTATATGGCCACATGTAAGGTAGTCGGGGTGCCCAATCCAACCTTGCATGTTCACCTCCTCCTGACCACCAATGACAATCTTCTCGCTGGCATCCTTTGTAGCGATGTCAGCGCCTTTAGCGTACATGTGTGCCATCATTACGATTGGAATATCGGGATAAGTTTCACGAGCCATACTTGTGAGGTTGCGAAGAAAGGTGTTTACTCCTTCCGAATAACATACATTCTGTACAATATCGCTTCGCAGGTATGGAACTGTGAGCACAATAGCTTCTTCCCCGTTTTTATTTCTTACGGGTACCATTAGGTCGTTGTAGTCAATATCCCATTTCCCGCCGTCGTTGTCAGCGTTCCATGTGCGACGCACGTTTCCCCTTATCTCTACATTATGTCGTGTGAGGAGGGCGCGAGGAGCTTCAATACGACTGGCTGAGTCGTGATTGCCCGCTGTTATGATAATTTGCATCTGAGGGGATGCTTGGGTGGCGTCAGCCAGAAACTCATAATAGGCAGATTGGGCAGCAGCGGAAGGATTGCCATTGTCGAACACATCGCCTGCTATAAGAAGGGCATCGGGCTGTTGCTCTTCAATTCTTTGAAGAAGCCATTTTAGAAAGTGTTTATGCTCTGGCAGACGGTCGTTGCCATGGAAAAGGTTTCCGATGTGCCAGTCGCTTGTTGTTATCAGCTTCATATGTTTAGTTTTTCTTCTCAAGTTCGTGAAGGCTCTCCATTTTCTTTGACTCGAGGAATTCGTAGATACCGCCCAGGTGTTCTTGAACGCGTCCGTCTCCGAATTCGTAGACTTTAGAGACGAGGCCGTCGAGGAAGTCGCGGTCGTGGCTTACGACGATGAGCGTTCCGTCGAAGTCCTGTAGTGCCTGCTTGAGCACGTCTTTGGTGCGTAAGTCGAGGTGGTTTGTCGGCTCGTCGAGGATGAGGAGGTTCACTGGTTCGAGGAGGAGTTTGAGTATAGCAAGACGTGTGCGCTCTCCTCCGGACAGCACCTTCACCTTCTTTGTCGACTCTTCGCCTCCGAACATGAAGGCTCCGAGAAGGTCGCGTATTTTGTTGCGTATTTCTCCCTTCGCCACGTCGTCGATGGTCTGGAAGACAGTGAGCTCGCCGTCAAGGAGCGACGCCTGGTTCTGTGCGAAGTATCCGATCTGTACGTTGTGTCCGATCTGTAGCTTTCCCTGGTTTTTCAGTTGTCCCATGATGCACTTGACGAGTGTGGACTTACCCTCGCCGTTTTGTCCGACGAAGGCTATCTTGTCGCCTCTCTCGACGGTAAGATTGACGCCGCTGAAGACAGTCTTGTTGTCGAACGCCATGGCTACGTCGTTCATTTGGATGGGGTATGCTCCGCTTCGTGGTGAAGGCGGGAACTTCAGTCGGAGGTGGCTTGTATCCTCTTCGTCGACCTCGATGAGTTGGAGTTTTTCGAGCATTTTTACGCGGCTCTGCACCTGGAGTGTTTTTGAATAAGTGCCTTTGAAACGTTCGATGAAGTCGCGCGTCTCGGCGATGAATTTCTGCTGTTCTTCGTATTTCTTGAGTTGCTGTTGGCGTCGCTCTTTTCGCAGCTCGAGATATTGGCTATATGAAGCCTTGTAGTCGTAGATGCGTCCGAGCGTGACCTCGATGGTGCGTGTTGTGATGTTGTCGACGAATTTTCGGTCGTGGCTGATAACGACTACCGCCTTAGCGCTGTTGGTGATGAACTGTTCGAGCCATTGGATAGACTGTATGTCGAGGTGGTTTGTCGGCTCGTCGAGTAGGAGGACGTCCGGCGACATGAGTAGGAGTTTGGCCAGCTCGATGCGCATTCGCCATCCTCCGGAGAACTGGCTTGTGGGGCGGTTGAAGTCGGAGCGTTGGAAGCCGAGTCCGAGTAGCGTTTTCTCGACGTCCTCGTCGAAGTGGGTGGAGTCGATGGCGTAGAACCGCTCGGAGAGGGCGGACAGCTTCTCGATGAGCAGCATGTAGCCGGGGCTCTCGTAGTCGGTGCGGGTAGAGAGCTGGTTGTTGATGCGGTCGATCTGCGCCTGGATTTCATGCAGATGGGCGAACGCCTGGCACGTCTCGTCGAACACGGTGCGCCCAGCTTCGGTAAGGAGGTGCTGGGGGAGGTAGGCCACGACGCAGTCTTTGGGCATCGAAACGGAGCCGCGTGTGGCTGTGCGGACGCCGGCCAGGATCTTGAGCAGCGTGCTCTTGCCGGCTCCGTTCTTGCCCATGAGGGCTATACGGTCCTTGGGGTTTATCTGGAAGGAGACGTCTTTAAATAGGGTGGTGCCGCCGAACTCGACGGTTAGTGCATCGACTGTAATCATAATTGTTAGAACTGGGTGTATATTTGTGATTAGAGTGCAAAGTTACGATTTTCTCGATAAAAATTGCTAACTTTGCTGGCTAAAAGGAGCTTTGGCTGCTGAGACCTTTAGGATGGTTGGTGCAGCAGAGACTGCTGCACCCCCTTGAGTGAGCTTTGCTGCGGAGACCTTTAGGATGGCTGGTGCAGCAGAGACTGCTGCACCCCTTGAGGGAGCTTTGCTGCTGAGACCTTTAGATTGGTTGGTGCAGCAGAGACTGCTGCACCCCCTTGAGGGAGCTTTGCTGCGGAGACCTTTAGGATGGTTGGTGCAGCAGAGACAGCTGCGCGCCCTTGAGGTATGCACATAGGGGGAGGCAGACATGGCTTAGAAAGAAACAATTTACCTAAAAACGAAGAAGATGAAGAAAATATTTACTACGGTAGTGGTTGCGCTTGCTTCCACATTGGGCTGTGCGCAGACGACGCTATGGCAGACGGACACGGCGCGGCATGAGTATTATCGCATTCCGGCGATAGTGGCATACGACGAGCAGGTGATAGCCTTTGCGGACAACCGTTCGGGTGTGACGGACGCTACGAGTTGGGGCGACGTGGGGTCGGCAGGCAACATCAGTATAGAGGTGCGCCGGAGCAAGGACGGCGGGCGCACATGGGGGACAGCCGAATGCGCCGTGAGGGGCTTCGGCAGCGGCGGTTTCGACCAGAGCCATGGCGACGCGGCTGTGGTGCGCGACCGCGGGACGGGACGGATGCTGATAATGACCGGTTCGGGCGAAGTGGGCTACGGACGGTCGAGGGTGACGACGCCAGGCGACTACAGCGAGGCGCTGAAGGTGGGCCGCTACTATAGCGAGGACGACGGACACACATGGAGGGGCGGCGAGGTGACGCAGGAGATATACGACATGTACAGAGGACACGGCAACATATACCGCCTGTTCTTCACGAGCGGAAAGATCTGTCAGAGTAGACTCGTGAAGCGCGGCGCATACCAACGCATCTATTCGGCGGTGGTGACGAACGAGGGTAGCCTTGTGGTTTACTCGGACGACTTCGGCGGCACGTGGAAGCCGTTAGGCGGCGCCGATGCGCGTCCGGCACCGGAGGGCGACGAGGCGAAGATAGAAGAGCTGCCCGACGGCCGCGTGCTGCTGAGCTGCAGACGCGGCGGCAAGGAGGGGCGCTGCTTCAACATCTACACGTACGAGAACAAGAAGTATAACAGCGGAAGCTGGGCCACGGCGGTAGCGTCTGAAGCAGAAGAGGGCGGGACAGCCACTCTGAACAACAACACGAACGGCGAGATTCTGCTGGTGCCGGCAAGGGCAGTGGGCGGCAAGCGTGCGTATGTAGCCCTGCAGTCGGTGCCGCGCGGTTCGAAGGGCGACCATCCGTCTAACCTGGAGCGCCGCAGCCATGTGTCGATATACTGGAAGGCGTTCGGCGGGGCAGAAGACTGGAGGACTCCGGAGGACTGGGTGGACGGCTGGAAGCGCTATGAAGTGACGGACGGGAAGTCGGCATACTCGACGATGGCTATAGGCGGCGACGGCACGATACGCTTCATATACGAAGACGAGGGCGTGCGCTTCCGCCTGGGCAGTCAGTGGACTGAGATGTACAACATTCTCTACAGGAATCTGACGCTACGAGAGATAACCGGCGGCGAATATGAGTATAGCAAGCATAAGTAAGTTTAATCAACATACAGATCAGAACAAGTGTATATAGGAATAGCAGGAAATATTGGTTGCGGCAAGACAACGCTCACAGAGATGCTTGCGGAGCACTACCAATGGGAACCGCGGTATGAGACAGTAGTGAACAATCCGTACATGAACGACTACTACAAGGATCTGCGGCGGTGGTCGTTCGCGATGGAAGTGTTCTTTCTGAAAGAACGCTTCAAGGACGTTATCGGATTTGCGGATTCGGAGAACATCGTCATCCAGGACCGCACCCTTCATGAAGGCGTGTTCGTGTTCACGGCGAACAACTACGAGCAGGGAAACATGAGCGACAGGGACTTTGAGACGTATATGGAGCTGTACGAGATAATGATGGAGAAGGTGAAGCTGCCCGATCTGATGATTTATCTGAGAGCTTCGGTGCCACACCTTGTGGAGAACATACAGAAGCGCGGACGCGTCTACGAGCAGAAGATACCAATCGAGTATCTGCAAGGACTGAACGACCGCTACGAGGACTTTATCCTTAACAAATACAAGGGGAAGGTGCTTACGGTAGATGTGGACAAACTCGACTACAAGACGCGCCAGGAGGACTTCAGTTTCATTACGGACAAGATAGACGCTATCTTGGCAACCAATCATACTCACTCTAAATAACAGAAAGAACAATGCATATAGCTATAGCCGGAAACATTGGCAGCGGCAAGACCACCCTGACCAAGATGTTGGCAAAAAGATATAACTGGTCGCCACGTTTCGAACCCGTTGAGCACAATCCGTATCTCGACGACTTCTACAACGATATGTCGAGATGGTCGTTCAATCTGCAGATATACTTCCTGAACAAGCGCTTCAAGGAAGTGGTGGAGATAAGTCAGAGCGACAAGGACATCATTCAGGACCGCACCATCTTTGAGGACGCCTGCATCTTTGCGCCCAATCTGCACGGACAGGGATATATGTCGGACCGCGACTTCGAGAACTACTCGGATTTGTTCGACACGATGATGACGCTCGTGAAGCTGCCCGACCTTATGATATACATCCGCTCGACGGTGCCAAACCTTATCAGCCAGATAGGCAAGCGCGGACGCGAATGCGAGCAGACGATACGCATCGACTATCTGACGGGACTGAACGAGAGATACGAGGAATGGATAAAGAATTACAAGGGAAGGCTGATAATAGTGGACGGCGACACGCAGAAGTTTGAGTCGGACACGGAAGCGTTCAGAAAGATCACGGACCAGATAGACGCCATGCTCTACGGTCTGTTCAAATAAAAGTGACTATTTTGTAAGTTTTTCGGAAAATCTTCTTACCTTTGTCTTTGTATTAGACAAAATGTTTTGCACATAAACACAAAAGTTATGGGAGAAATGTTCAAATTTACAGAAGAAGAGAAGGCAGAGCTCCTTGAGATGAGCGAGCAGCTGAGGCAGCAGATGGGCGACGAATACCGTGAGGAAGACGCTGAGAAGGTGCGCGATCAGATAGAGAGCGATCTGCAGGAGAACAAGATAAAGAGAGACGTTTTCGGGCTGAACCCTATACTTATGAGTTTTCGGACCGCTCTGCTCGAGCTTGAGGAGATAGGCATGAAGCGCGACTGCGTGCTGTCGATATTGCTCTACAACAGCGTGGCGAACGAGAGTCTCACGATAGAAGAGGTAGAGACAGAATACGGCACGAGCATAGCGCATATCATCCGAGGCCTTGTACGCATTCACGAGCTATACCGCAAGTCGCCGGTGATAGAGAGCGAGAACTTTCGCAACCTTCTGCTCTCGTTCGCCGAGGACATGCGCGTGGTGCTGATTATGATATCGGAGCGCGTGGTGCTTATGCGCCATATCCGCGATACGGAGAACAACGAAGCGCAGCAGAAAGTGGCCGAAGAAGCGAGCTATCTGTATGCTCCGCTGGCACACAAGCTGGGCCTCTACAAGCTGAAGAGCGAGTTGGAAGACCTCAGCCTGAAGTATCTTGAGCACGACGCCTACTATATGATAAAGGAGAAGCTGAACGAGACGAAGCGCTCTCGCGACGCATATATAGAGAAGTTCATAAAGCCTATCGCCGAGAAGCTCGACGCCATGGGCATAAAGAGTCATATAAAAGGCAGAACGAAGAGCATACACTCGATATGGCAGAAGATGAAGAAGCAGCAATGCGGATTCGAGGGCATCTACGACCTCTTCGCTATACGCATCATCATCGACTCGCCGCTGAGCGAAGAGAAGATGCAATGCTGGCAGACCTACTCGCTCATCACCGACATGTACCAGCCTAACCCGAAGCGTCTGCGCGACTGGCTCTCGGTGCCGAAGTCGAACGGCTACGAGAGTCTGCACATAACCGTGCTCGGTCCGGAGCAGAAGTGGGTGGAGGTGCAGATACGCACCGAGCGCATGGACGAGATAGCCGAGAAAGGTCTGGCTGCGCACTGGCGCTATAAGGGCATCAAGGGCGATTCGGGCATAGACGATTGGCTCAACAACATACGAGCAGCACTCGAAGCAGGCGACAGCTTGCAGCTTATGGACCAGTTCAAGATGGATCTGTACGAAGATGAGGTGTTCGTATTCACGCCGAAAGGCGATCTGCTGAAATTTCCGAAAGGATCGACCGTGCTCGACTTCGCCTACCACATACACTCAGGCGTCGGCAACAAGTGTGTCGGCGGCAAGATAAACGGCAGGAACGTGTCGTTCAGAGAGGTGCTTCACTCGGGCGACACAATAGAGATTCTGACGCAGAACAACCAGACGCCGAAGCAGGAGTGGCTGAACATCGTGCAAAGCTCGCGTGCGAAGTCGAAGATACGCCTTGCGCTGAAGGAGCTGAAGGTGAAGGACGGAGTGTTTGCGAAAGAGATGCTCGAGCGCAAGTTCAAGAACCGAAAGATAGAGCTTGAGGAGAGCGTGCTTTACCATCTCATCTCGAAGATGGGCTTCAAGGAGACTTCCGACTTCTACAGACAACTCGTAGACGAGAAGATAGACATCAACGATGTTGTGGACGGATACATAGCCGAGAAAGAACACGGCGCAAACCAGAAGATGGGCGCTGCGATACGTTCGGCAGAAGAGTTTGTGCTTGACAAAGACAATAACGCTAACAGCTTCCGCACAAAGTCGTCAGACGACGAGCTGGTTATCGACCGCAACCTTAAAGGTGTAGACTACTCGCTGGCACAATGCTGCCATCCTATCTACGGCGACCAGATATTCGGCTTCGTGACCGTGAACGGCGGTATCAAGATACATTGTCAGGACTGTCCGAACGCCCCCGAACTGCGCAAGCGCTTCGGCTATCGAATAGTGAAAGCAAGATGGAGCGGCAAGGGAACATCGCAGTATAACATAACGCTGCGCGTAGTAGGCAACGACGACCTCGGCATCGTGAACAACATCACAAGCATCATCTCTAAGGAGCAAAAGATTGTGATGAAGTCGATAAACATCGACAGTCACGACGGACTGTTCAGCGGCAATCTGAACGTGCTGATTGACGACACGTCGAAACTCGACGCATTATTGAAGAAGCTGCGCACCGTGAAGGGAGTGAAGTCGGTTACACGTCTATAGTGAGCTTATGAATTTTGAGTTTTGAATTTTGAGTTTTGAATTGTCGGCTGCGCCGATTTTGAATTTATGAGTTGAGAGTTATGAACTGCGAATTCGTAATTCAAAATTGACCAACTCAAAATGTGCGAAGCGCACAATTCAAAATTCACAATTCAAAATTCAAAACTCATTGTCCTATCGCAGCATCCAGTTCCTTTATGCCTTTCGTTGTGCAGATGCCGCGCAGATAAAGGAATATTGTGTTGTGCATGATGGCAGTAATGCTGTAGTTCTTGTACATCTGCGTCTCCATGGCATAGTTGGCAGACGCAGAGCTTGTTTTAAGGATAATGTCGAAGTTGAGGTCGGAGCGGAAGAAACCTTCCTTCACGCCACGATGGAAGAACAGTAGAGCGTTGTTGTGTCGCTCTGCATTCTGCTTCTCGAGATACTCTACGACCTGCTTGTACTTGCGCAGTTCTACGAGGAACAAAGGCGACACGTCGGCAATGTCAAGCAGCTTTTTTTTGTAGAACTCGATGATGATATCCATCACATTATGGTTTTTGTCCTGACTATACTGCACCATGTGGTCGTTGAACTCCTGCTCGTGTATGCGCACCGCCTCAAGCAGAAGTTCCTCCTTATTGGAATAAATCTCATACAACGTGCGTTTGGATATGGCAAGTGTGTTGGCTATGTCGTCCATCTTTACCGACTTGACGCCCTTGTGCAAGAATTCGGTCATGGCAGCCTTCAGAATCCTGTTGCGCAATTCCAATTTATAGCATGTTTGAGAACTTCCCTTGTACATAGAAAACTATTTATAATCTGATGAATATCGTTATAATTTTCCGCAAAAGTATAAAAAAACTTTCAAAGAGCTGCGAGTTTTTATATTATTTTAAACAAAACGTGCGAAACAATTTTTTAACCGATGCCATTAATCCAAGCTTTTTCAGTAACTTTGCGGTGAAATTCTATATCTAATAATTATTTAATACAATGGTTAAAATCACAAAAGAAAGTGCATTGGAGTATCACGAAAGTGGACGTCCTGGCAAAATTGAGGTGAAGCCGACAAAGCCTTACCACACCCAGACCGACCTTAGTTTGGCGTATTCTCCTGGTGTAGCTTTCCCGTGTCTTGAGATTCAGCAGAATCCGGACGATGTGTATAAGTACACAGACAAAGGCAATCTTGTCGCTGTGATTTCAAACGGCACCGCCGTGTTAGGTCTTGGCGACATTGGAGCAATGAGCGGCAAGCCAGTTATGGAAGGCAAAGGCCTGCTCTTTAAGATATATGGCGGCATCGATGTGTTCGACATCGAGGTTGCCGAGAAAGATCCGGAGAAGTTCTGCGAGGCAGTAGAGAAGATTGCGCCTACCTTCGGCGGCATCAACCTTGAGGACATCAAAGCTCCTGAGTGCTTCTACATCGAAGAGCGTCTGAAGAAGACCCTCGACATCCCCGTGATGCACGACGACCAGCACGGCACAGCCATCATCTCGGCAGCCGGCTTGAAGAATGCGCTTGAGGTAGCCGGCAAGAACATCGCCGACGTAAAGATTGTTGTAAACGGAGCAGGAGCAGCCGCCATCAGCTGCACTAAACTGTACGTAGCGCTTGGCGCAAAAGTAGAGAATATCGTGATGCTCGACTCTAAGGGTGTTATCACCGCCGACCGTCAGAACTTCACTCCGCAGAAAGCCCTGTTCGCCACAAAGCGCACCGACGTACACACCCTTGAGGAAGCCGTGAAGGGCGCCGACGTGTTCGTCGGACTCTCTAAGGGCAACGTGCTCTCGCAGGATATGATCCGCTCTATGGCAGACCAGCCTATCGTGTTCGCCCTTGCCAACCCCGTGCCCGAGATTAGCTACGAGGACGCAATGGCAAGTCGTCCCGACGTGCTCATGTCTACTGGCCGAAGCGACTATCCCAACCAGATTAACAACGTAATCGGTTTCCCGTACATCTTCCGTGGAGCCCTCGACGTTCACGCCAAGGCTATCAACGAGGAGATGAAGATGGCTGCCGTTCATGCCATTGCCGACCTCGCAAAGCAGCCTGTGCCCGATATCGTGAACGAGGTATATCATGTTAACGACCTCACGTTCGGTCCGAAATACTTCATCCCGAAACCCGTCGACCCTCGTCTTATCACAGAGGTGAGTGCGGCTGTTGCCAAGGCTGCAATGGAGAGTGGAGTAGCACGCAAGACCATCACTGACTGGGACGCCTACAAGAAGAATCTTATGCAGCTGCTGGGTCAGGAGACAAAGCTCACACGCAACCTCCACGATACAGCCCGTCTGCATCCGCAGCGCGTAGTGTTCGCCGAGGGCGGTCACCCGTCTATGATGAAGGCAGCCGTTCAGGCACGCCTTGAGGGCATCTGCCATCCGGTACTTCTCGGCAATCCCGACCGTCTGCAGCGCTTGGCACAGCGTCTGAAGCTGAGTCTTGAGGGCATCGACATCGTAGACATGCGTGCCGACCAGGAGCAGGGCCGCCGTGCCACATACGCCAAGCATCTCGCCAAGAAGCGTGCGCGCCAGGGCTACACCTTCGAGGAGGCATACGACAAGATGTACGAGCGCAACTACTTCGGTATGATGATGGTAGAGACGGGCGACGCCGACGCGTTCATCACCGGTCTTTACACCAAGTATTCGAATACCATTAAGGTAGCCAAGGAGGTGATCGGCATCCGCGACGAGTACAGCACATTCGCCACAATGCACATCCTCAACACCAAGAAGGGCGTGTTCTTCATCTCAGATACGCTCATCAACCGTCACCCAGACGAGCATATCCTTGCCGACGTGGCACGCCTCACGGCCCACACCGTGCGTTTCTTCAACGAGGAGCCGAAGATAGCCATGATAAGCTACTCAAACTTCGGTACAGACGAGATTGGCAGTCCGGTGAAGGTGCATGCAGCTGTCGACGAGTTGCAGCGCCGCTTCCCCGATATGTGCATCGACGGCGAGATGCAGGTCAACTTTGCGCTGAACAAGCAGCTGCGCGACGACAAGTATCCGTTCACACGCCTTAAGGGCAAGGACGTCAACACGCTCGTCTTCCCGAACATGAGCAGCGCTCAGAGCAGCTACAAGATGCTGCAGGCGCTCGACCCCGATGCCGAAATCATTGGCCCGATTCAGATGGGCTTGAACAAGCCGATCCACTTCACCGACTTCGAAAGCTCGGTACGCGACATTGTGAACATCACAGCCGTTGCGGTTATCGACGCCTACGTAGCCAAGAAGATTAACAAACAGAAATAAGCCGTATATACTTATTTTCAGAAAAGAGGTTATGGCTCTCCAGTCATAACCTCTTGTTGTATCTGCATAAACACAAGCAAGATGAATACATTCACACCAATCATATCCGAGGCACTTGGTCTGCCGCAGCGCGGAGTGGAGAACACGTTGCAGCTGCTCGACGAGAACTGCACCATTCCGTTCATCAGTCGCTACCGCAAGGAGATGACCGGCAATATGGACGAGGTGCAGGTGTCGGACATAGCGCTCATGCGCGAGAAGCTCACCGACATCGCCAAGCGCAAGGAGACCATTCTTTCTACCATCGAGAGCCAGGGCAAGCTCTCCGATGATCTGCGCAAGCGCATCGACAACTGCTGGACGCTCTCCGAGCTCGAAGACATCTACCTGCCCTACAAGCCGAAGCGCCGCACAAAGGCAGACATAGCCCGACAGAACGGACTCGAACCCCTCGCCAACGCCATCCTTCTGCAGCTCGACAAGAGCATTTCACGCACAGCCGAACGCTTCGTGAAGGGCGAGGTGAAGTCGGTGGCAGAAGCGCTTGAGGGCGCAAAGTTCATAATAGCCGAAGCCGTCAACGAGAACGAGAGCGTGCGCAAGGCGGTCAGAGCTATCTACCGACGCGAGGCTGTCATCTCCTCAAAGGCTGTAAAGGCGAAGGCTGATGCCGAGGAAGCGCAGAAATACCGCGACTACTTCGACTTCTCTGAGTCGCTCCGCCGCTGCTCTTCCCATCGCCTTCTTGCCATGCGTCGCGGCGAGCGCGAAGGCTTCCTCAAGGTGAGCATCTCTGCCGACGACGAGGCATGCAAGCAGAAGATAAAGGCGCAGTACGTGCGTGGCTACGGCGAGTGCAGCAAGCTGGTAGGCGAGGCTGCCGACGACGCCTTCAAGCGTCTGTTGAAGCCTTCGATAGAGACCGAGTTCTCTGTGTCGAGCAAGCAGACCGCCGACCAGGAGGCTATAGGCGTGTTCGCCGAGAACCTGCGTCAGCTCCTCCTCGCCGCTCCGCTCGGACAGAAGCGTGTAATGGGCGTTGACCCGGGTTTCAGAACGGGCTGCAAGGTGGTTTGTCTCGACGCCCAGGGCACGCTCCTCCACTTTGAAGCTATTTATCCGCATCCGCCAAAGAGCGATACGCGTGGCGCAGCACGCCAGGTGTTGGGCATGGTGGAGAAATACGGTATAGAGGCGATTGCCGTGGGTAATGGTACGGCAAGCAGAGAGACGTCGGCTTTCCTAAAGGAGATTGGTCTTGACCCGAAGATACATGTCTTCGTGGTGAGCGAGGACGGCGCTTCGGTTTATTCGGCTTCGGAGGTTGCGCGTGAGGAATTTCCGAAGGAGGATGTGACGGTGCGTGGAGCGGTATCTATCGGACGACGCCTTATGGACCCGCTTGCAGAGCTTGTGAAGATTGACCCGAAGAGCATCGGCGTCGGACAGTATCAGCACGATGTGGACCAGACGGAGCTGAAGAAGTCGCTCGATATGGTTGTGGAGTCGTGTGTGAATACGGTGGGCGTCAACCTCAACACAGCCAGCCGCCACCTGCTCACCTACGTCAGCGGACTGAACGCCACTACGGCTAAGAATATCGTACTCTACAGAGAGCAGAACGGTCCTTTCCGCTCGCGTGCCGAACTGAAGAAGGTGCCGCGACTCGGACCGGCAACTTTCGTCCAGTGTGCCGGCTTCCTGCGCATACCCGACGCCAAGAATCCGCTCGACAACAGCGCCGTGCATCCCGAGAGCTACGACATCGTGAAGCGCATGGCTGAGGACAAGGGCTGCACCGTGCAGCAGCTCATAGCCGACAAAGACCTGCAGAAGACCATAAAGCTCGACCGCTACGTCACTCCTGCTGTCGGCATGCCTACGCTTACCGACATCATGGCTGAGCTGCAGCGACCGGGACGCGACCCGCGTGCTGCGGTTGAGGTGTTCGAGTTCGACCCGCGTGTGCATGAGATTGGCGACTTGCAGGTGGGTATGCTTCTGCCGGGTATCGTGACGAACATCACAAACTTCGGAGCATTCGTCGACGTCGGCGTGCATCAGGACGGATTGGTGCATATCTCGCAGCTTGCTGATCGGTATGTGAAGGATCCGAACGACGTCGTAAAGCTCCATCAGCACGTTGTGGTGCGTGTGACGGAAGTGGACTGCAAGCGCCAGCGTATTTCGCTGTCGATGAAGGAGTAGTGGGCGTGGCATCCTTGCTATACCCACGCATCCACACTGTAGGAGGCTACGGCATTCCTGCCGTAGCCATTGCAAGCAGTTGTAACGAAATGTTATAGTTTTGACTCACCCTCATTTTTATCAGTAATTTTAAATTTAAGAAACAGAATGAAATCGATATTGTTTATTGCTGCGTGCATCGTAGCCTCTGGCTTTGCTCTCACAAGTTGCCGCTTCGCATCCTCGCCTAATTTGGGCGATACGGTTGCGGCTTCGGTATTTGAGCCTGCCGACACGGCTTTGATTAACAAGAAGGCACGCGCAAAGGCTGCCGATACTACGTTTGTAGCCGACAGCGTGGGACTCTACTACATCGGTAGCGGATCTACCCGAGAGTTCATACAGCTTGTGTCCTATCCCTCACGCCGCGACACCACCGTCTATGGCAAGACACGACACATACGCGTAAAAGGCTCTGCCGAGATTAACAACGTGGTAAGAGTGAAATACTACTTGCTTAACGGAAAAGACTCGCTCGTGAAGGAGGTGGAACAGGTGAAGATACCATAGTTACAGCAGCGTGGTAACGGTATTACCTTTGCGCGGTAACGCTATTACCACGCTGCTGTAATGATGTTTTCGGTGCGCGGTAATCTGATTAAATGCCCGAATGTGTGCCAAAACATGATGAAGCGTTAAACCTTCTGCGTGACTTCTCTTTGGCGAAAGCCTGCATGTCAACAGCCACGTCATCCTCGTCCACGATTTCGACGCCGGTCATGGTTTCTATGATGTCTTCCATCGACACCACGCCACGTAGGCAGCCGTATTCGTCGAGGATGATGGAGATGTGCTCGCGCTTCTCCAGCATCTTTTCCCATATCTGATATACCGAATCGTCTTCGTTGAAGGAAAGAATCGGGCGCATGAGGTCGGAGAGTTTGGTATCGAACTTATCTTCTGATAACTCCTTCAGCACCATGTCTTTCAGCACATAGCCGATGATGTAATCCTTGCTGTTGTCGTATACCGGTATGCGTGAGAAGTTCCATGTCTGCTGCTCGTAGAACTCCTTGATGGTAAGGTTCACGTTGGCAGATTCTACTACAATGGATGGAGTCATCACCTCGCGTGCCTTCACACTCGCCAGACGGATGCAACTCTTTATTATTTTGCTTTCCGATTCGCGGAAGATGCCCTCCGTTGTGCCTACGTCAACCATCGCCGACACTTCTTCGCGGCTCACAGAAGCCTGATGATTCTTCGGAGTGAACAACTTTGTGATTAGTTCTGAGAGCAGAACCAGCGGGTAGGTGATGAAGATGAGCACGCGGATGATCTTGGTAGAAGGCATGGCGAGCGAACGCCAGTAGGATGCTCCGATAGTCTTGGGGATGATTTCGGAAAGCACAAGAATCAACAGCGTGAGAATGGCTGATATCAGTCCGAAGTATTCTTCGCCGAAGAGCTTCATCGACTCGGCGCCGACACCTGCCGAACCGATGGTGTGCGCAATGGTGTTGAGCGAAAGGATTGCGCCTACCGGGCGGTCTACGTTGTTCTTATACTGTTTCATCAAAGCGGCAGTCTTATTGCCGCCGGTTTCCTTCATCGAGATGAACGACATAGGAGTGGATAGGAGTACCGCCTCAAGGACGGAACATAAAAAGGATAGTGACAGAGCACCTAAAAAATATAATATGATTAAGCCCATTAAATATATGATTCGTTAATAATAAGTTGTCTGCAAAAGGGGTGTTTAGACGACTTACTATAAACGAAGGGCGTTATGGTGTATGTATAATCGATGTGTCATTTACTGCACAAAGATATCTATTTTGCAATAATCATGACGTTCGGAGGCTAAAACATTGCGAATATTTAACTAAAAGGCTTCGGCTTTTATAAAGTTTTTACTATCTCACTTATAATACAATTGTCTCCACACCAAGCAACATTTTCTTTGCCTCCAATCCTCCCGCATAGCCTGTCAGTGAATGGTCGCTGCCTATTACTCGATGACAAGGGATCAGGATGCTGATGCCGTTCGCGCCTATGGCTCCAGCCACGGCTCTTACGGCCTTGGGCTTGCCGATGTATCGCGCTATATCCTTATAACTCTTTGTCGCTCCGTACGGAATGTCGAGCAAAGCGTTCCACACTTCATTCTGAAAATCAGTACCCGTCAGTTGTAACTGTATGTCGAAAGCCTTGCGCTTGCCGGCAAAGTATTCGTCGAGTTGTCTTTTGGTCTCTTCCAAGACAGAGGTTGTCCCAGTCTTGAAAGAAACATTCATGCCCCTTGTCAGTCTACGCATGTTGCGCTCTGCAAAAGGATTGTCGCTCCAATCGCAAAGGCATAGACTGTCAGCGAAAGAAGCCAAGACCAATCGGCCGCATGGCGAGTCGTAATACTGGATGTTTATTTGCTTTCTGTTGTTCATCATAATTCTCTTGCACTTACATGTGAAGTCTTTCCAGACTGTCAATTTTCCAATAACCAATTCTTCGGCTTATCGTTGGCGCCTTACGTATTGCCGCAGATATCCTGAGACACAGCTTATCTTATACAAAGATACATTTTATATTTACGCAAGAACATGTTTTTTGTAAATTTGTATAGTAAAAAGAAAACAAACAGGAACAATTAAGATCTTATAGAAATGGCAAAAACGATAGAAATCCAGCTTGAAAAGAGCCGTACGTTCGTGAAAGGCGTGAAGCGACACATCAGCGAAATTGGTGAGCGTGGAGTGACGAACGAAGAAGTAGCTAAATTTGAGAATAATCTCTCAATACTCAAACAGCAAAGTGCAGAGGTTGACAAGATACGTGCTGAACTTAGTGAAAAGGTGAAGCACATGAACGCAACCTTTATGACTGTCAAGGAGACTTATAGCGAGACCAAGAAGGTCATCAAAGGCTATTATCCGCAGGAGCGCTGGATAGACTATGGCGTTCCAGACAAGCGATAGCGGAGTGGTAAATCTGTTATGGCAAAACTGGCGAGGTGGCTCAATTGGATTAGAGCAGGTGTCTACGAAGTACCTCCTTGATGTGTTGCGTCAGTACCTTTGCTGCTTTTGCCATGTTCTCCACAGACAAATTCTTGAAGCCATTAACTGCCTTTTTGTAACCGCTGTAAAGTCCGTCACGCTCAGCATCGGCTGTAGCGATGTCATCTGTCAGCATACTTTTTTGCGAGATTTTCAAGTCTTCATCCTTTTGCTCCATGGCAGCCTTTAGCGAGACAATCTGTGCGCTGAGCTTACTCTTTAATTCGCATCGGCCTCAGCACGTGCCAACACATTTGAAATGAACAGAAAATGTGCGCCGTTGTTTAGATGCTCCAAGCTAAGAGTTCCAATTTCGCTTGTAGTTTGATAAAAGGTTTAAGATGAATACTGTGGAAACTCCGTTTTCTGTTGCGTTAAATAGATTGTTTATGCCATCTCTATGTTGTTTCCGATAATAATTATCATAGAATCAGCCGTGCACGTTGTTTCCTTACTCGCTCCTTTGGGTTTGGTCGCAAAAACAGCGTTTCTTGCACCATTCCGTATGAAGTAATGCAAGAAACGCTGTTTCTGCCGTCTTCCGATAATGAATTATACAATCTTCATGCCACAAACCTTTACCGACACATTTCATGTCATCGTTGATACGGTTTCTTGTATCATGCACTATGGTTTTGACATATTGGCTGATGTTTTTGGTAATTATAGTAGCATAATTAGACAAAAATTTCAGTTTTTACGAAATCGATAACAAATAATGTCTTTATTCTTATTGATTTTTAGTAACTTTGCTGCGCATTCGCAATAAATGCGTTTGCAAACATACATAAGGCGTCGTCAACGCTTTGCTCATTGATCATTCTGAACGTAGGAAATTCAAATTGGTTATCAATGACATTGCAGAGAAGGTGTCACGGGTAGGTTGTATTATCAACCCTCGTAGTGTGCCAAGGAGGATTAACCTCATCGGCACACTTTTGGGGGGTACGTATAACTTTCAACGTGAGATTCTATCTGTTCGTCATTAACCATAGGTTTCCTACGACCTTGAATGAGTGGCGAGCAAGTGTAGAGTCTCACGTTTTTGCGTTTAACAAAAAGATAAAACAATGAAAAAGTTTTTGATATTAATTCCTATAATCCTCTTTTCGATTGCAGGATTTGCCCAGAACACTCTGAACATTCACCAAAAAGAAGGAGAGATATTCTGTTGTGATTTTTTAGACAAGCCAATAGTTACTTATGAAGGAAACACATTAAAGGTTTCTACAAAAACTGTTTCTATTGAATTCCCATTAACCGAACTTGAAAAGCTATCTTTTGAAGACGAATTAACAGACATAAAATTACAACATATTGAAAGGGAAAGTAACGATATTCTCATATATAATGAAAAAGGTGTACTTCTAAAAAGGATACACAATGATTCTGGAATATCAGAAAACAATTTTTTAGAAATTCCTAAGGGAATTTATATAATCAAGAAAGGCGATACAACTTTTAAAGTATTAAAAAAATGAAAAGAATAGTAGCTTTATTTTTTGCTTTTGTTTCAACCATTATTTGCTCAAATGCACAAAATGCACAAATGCAAATTAATTTTGTCGATGGTAAGGTTATGGAAATTCCAGTTCCTTTAATCGATAATATCACATGGAGTATTAACAATTCAGAACCGATAAAACCAGACAATACCCCCAATGGCGTAACTGCAATTGATCTTGGATTGCCATCAGGAACAAAATGGGCAAATATGAATATCGGTGCCAAAAGCATATCTTCCTATGGAGATTATTTTGCATGGGCAGAAACCAAAGGTAGTCAGGAGGGAAAAACCAATTTCACAGAAAAGGACTACAAATATTACATGGAAAGCACTACTGAAACAACAGACGAAGATGGATTTCTTATTGAAATAACAAAGAAAGGGTACACAAAGTACGTTACTGATGATAAATCAGGATATGATGGTTTTCGCGATGATAAAGTTACATTAGAATTAGAAGATGATGCTGCTTATGAGAATTGGGGTGGCAAATGGCGTATGCCTACAATTGAAGAGTTTGAAGAATTACGTGATAAATGTACATGGAAATGGGCTTTAATGAAAAGTAATTACGGCTATAAAATAACGGGACCAAATGGTAATTATATTTTCCTTCCAGCAGCAGGTGGTTATGTTAATACTGGAATAGGCGAGACAGACAAAACCTGCAGCTATTGGACATGTTCTCTCTCAAACTGGTACTCTAATGCATATTTTACCAGCTTTCATGCTGAAAACGATTTGAACTTTTATGATACAGGTACTCGTCATATAGGTCGATCAATTCGTCCTGTATGTCATGAATAAAAACGCAAGTAGATCAAAATAATAAAATATGGAAACAAACAAAATTTGGAGCATCTTAGCGATGCTCGTAATGTCAGTAACAGTTATGTTTTTCACGTCATGTAGTAGTGATGATGACGGAGACGGCAGCAAAGACATCAATGTGCAAGAAGTAGTTGGAATTTGGACATGTACCGCAAGTACAGATAAAGTGGATGGTAAATCTATAACCGGTTATATGGTTGTGGAGTCTATTACTATCAGTGAGGATGGAAAGTTCTCTTCTACTGCAAGCTCTATAGGCAATGGCACATGGAAGCTTGACGGTAATAAAATGTCAGCTAAGAACACGTATGGTAACACTTTCAGCGCAACGATTGTTGTTAGTGGTAATAAGATGAAATGGAACGGAACTTCAAGTCTGGACGTTAGCTTTAACTATACATGGGAGAAAAAATAAATTCTTGCAAATAGATAGCAATAAAGATTGACGTCACTGTTGCAGATTTGCAACGGTGGCGTTTTAAAATTTAAAGTGGGACAGGTGAGTTTGCATGAGACTAATGTTCATTAATTGTGTAATAACTTAAAACTGAGATATAATGACAGAAGACGAAAAAAAAGAGTTTGAGGAATTCTTAGAATGGAAGGCCGAAAAGAAACGCCAAGAGGAAGAAACTAGCGTGAAACAAGAAGAGGAAGAAAGACAAGTTAAAGCTAACATTCAAATGCCTCAAGTAGAAGATAAGAAACGTATGGAATTTGATAATGGACAAGTTCCTTATTCTTCAAATATTAATGATAATAAAAGTAACAATCCAGATGGGGGGAAAACATCCTTCCCATGTGCTTTTGTATTACTATTTTCTGTGATTATTTTTGCATTTTGTATTTGTTTACTAAGAGATTGCTCTGATAATTATAAAACGACTTCTAATAATACTGAGTCAACTTCAAATAGTGAGACCGATAAAAAAGATGATTCTCTCGCTACCATAGCTGCTGCAGAAAAAAAGAGTCAGGATAGTCTAAAGAGAGCTAAGAGAATAGACCTGTTAAAAAATACGATAAAGATAAAGAAGGCTTATCTATCATCTCCTAATAGTGCTGGCGGTGTAGACGCTCATCTTGTATGGAAGAATGTATCTAATAAGACTATAAAATATTTAAACTGGAGTGGCTATCCTATAAATGCAGTGGGTGATCCAGTTTCATGTGAAGCTCGTGGAACCATTGAAGGTGGTGGTAAGGTTACTGGCCCTATAAAGCCAGGAGCGACTTATGGTTACGGAACATATTGGGATTGTCTTTGGTACAATTCATGCATTAAAATAGATAAAACATCCACCATTAGTGGTTCTGGAACTTTAACCCAAATCGGTCATTAGGATTTCTCTGTGTCGTACGGCAAAGAGAAAT
>NZ_JAHQUY010000138.1 GCF_019052365.1 Leyella stercorea | reverse complement strand
ATATGTGCAACTTTTTACTCATATTTATCAACTTAAATTAATTCCGCCAACGGGTTAAAAAAGTATAAAGCTAATGCCGTAGCCTCCTACTATTTGCATCGTTATCTATTAAAAACCGTGTGATTAATATTTATTAACGCAGTTTGTTAATCTTAAACCCAATAATACCACTACTTTTGTAAGCAGAGAGTAATAAATCATTAACAAAAAGTAAGTTGCGTATGGAATTATTTACACGACAAGCAGCAGTTGCATTGTTCTTCGGATTGTTTGCAACATCCACACAAGCAAAGGAGTTCTCCTATCTTGAAACCTTCGACGACGAGACAACGTTCAGCGCAGGCGGAACATTGCCCGACGGATGGCTCGGCGACGCCTCAGCCGTTCCCGTTCAGCGCTACGAGGGAGCGTATCTCGGATCGGGCAACCACTCCGGTTCGTACGTGCTCGGCACGATGGCATCATCGAGCATGGGACGCGACAGCTGGGTATACACCCGCAAGCTGACGCTGAAGGCAGGCGTAGCATACACCGTGAGCTACTGGCTGCACATGCCGGGCGGCGTGGCTCCTGCTGCCTACAACAATAACGTGGCGCTCTACGTGGGCACCGACCAGACACGCGAGGCTGCAACAACGCTCGTAGGCGAGACCGGCAAGACCGTCCTCAGCGAGTGGACACAGCAGACATACACCTTCACCCCCGAAGCCGACGGCGAATATGCTTTCGCGATAAACATAACCAGTCAGCTCTACAACTCGGGCTACGTAGCACTCGACGACTTTGAGGTTACGGGCGACGAGCCGGGCGGTAGCACTGTCGATCCCGGCGACCCCGACAAGGTGATTTGCGAACTGCCCTACTCGCAGTCGTTCGACAACGAGAACAAGGACTACGACGGCACCACATACGTGCCTAAGGGATGGCTCGCAACGGGTACGTCTACCTTTATAACTGCCAACACCGACGACCTCAAGGCTGCCGACGGCTCCTACTATCTCATAGCACCCGAGAGCCGCGTGCAGCGCGACGACCGCATCTATACGCCTTACTTCCACATGCAGGCAGGCGTAGAATACACCGCGTCGTTCTACCTCTACATGCCGGGCAACCTCGACTACGGACACGCCAGCGACTTCAGCTTCACCGTAGGCGACGAGCAGGACTCCGAGTTCCATACCCCGCTGCTTACGCTCCCGCGCTACACCAACGAGGCTTGGACAAAGCACACCGTGAAGTACACGCCTAAGGAAGACGGCGACTACTGCTTCTCGTTCGCACTCGGCGGCGAGGACACATACGCAGGCGAGGCGTGCATCGACCTCTTCACCGTTACATCGCCCGAGGCTAAGGCTAAGCCGAGAGCCGTGTTCTCGTTCAATGGTTATTTCGACCTTATGAACAGCAAGCTCATCACCTTCGAAGGCTCTAAGGTGCAGATGGTGAACCAGAGCACCGACGCCGACACTTATCTTTGGGAGGTGCCGGGCGCGCAGCCCGAGACTTCTACCGAGCCTAACCCGACATTCATGTTCCCGCAGGACGGCGACTACAATGTGAAGCTCACCGTAACCAACGAGCGCGGCGAAAGCTCTACATCCGAGAAGGTGAGCGTAGAGATTGTAAGAGGCGAGAAAGCACAGCTGCCGATAGGCGTTTCCAACCCCAACGAAGACCAGCTCTGGACACGCAGCAAGGTGCCCTCGTTCGCTACAGCATCGTGCGACTGGGTGACGGGTGCTAACCATTACTACAAGCACTTCGCCGAGCGCTTCGACCTTCCGGCAGGAAACGAGTACGCCGTGACGAGCGTCACGCTCTATCTCTGCTATTACAACCTGGCAAGCCGCTACTATAACGATCAGGCTAACGAACCCGTTAGCATCGTGCTCTACGGCGAGAAAGACGGCAAGCCCGACACTTCGAAGGAATTCGGACGTTACACCTCTACAATGAAGGGACTCTTCGGCACACTCGGACTCTCTGAGGCTGAGATGCGCGGCATACAGTTCGACAAGCCTATCGTTGCCGACGGACCGTTCTACGTTGCCTTCGAATTCTCTGACGGACTCTGGTTCGACGAGCCTGATGCTAACCTCTCACGCACAGAAGTTGGCTTCGGCGGATTCACTCACCGCAGCAAGGTTACAACGCTCTACGTTCAGCCTACAGCCGTTCCAGAGACATCTACCTTCGTTCCCGATGGTTCTTACTGTCCGGTTGACGCTCTCGACGCCGAGTACAAGGGCGTAGGTCTCAACCTCGTGGCATGGGCAAACGTGAAGGGTTCTGAGACATCAGTAGCTCTCACCTCTGACGGCTCCGTAGCCTTCGACGCTCGTCTCGACGGCGACCTTCTCACCGTTAGCGGCACACACGCCGGCGAGACTGTTCTCGTAAGCGATGTCGCAGGCAAGACCGTAGCCACAGC
>NZ_JAHQUY010000137.1 GCF_019052365.1 Leyella stercorea | reverse complement strand
CCTTTTTTGGTGAAAACAACCTGAATCAGAAGAAGACCTTCTCGAACACCGTACCGACGGTACCGATGCCTTCGACACCCTCTATATCGGCTGCGAGAAGTTCCCACAGCACGATTTGTACCCAATTTGCGTTGGTGGGGTGAGATAATGCAATAAAATCGGAGAATTGCCGTTTTTATGGTGTAACTTTGTGAGGTAAATTAAGAAATAACAATGAAAATAACGATAATCAATAAAATCCTATTATGCTTTATCTGTAGCATTGTTCCTTACATATCTAAGGGCCAATGCTCGGACTCATTTAAAAGCGTGTGTTTACCTGACAGTATAGCGGAACAAATAGAAAACAACTATGAATATAAAAATACAAATGCGAGTAAAAATGTTGTAAACCTTATCTCCCCTAAGAATTATCTTTGGGGAGATGGAATATATGCCTTCAAGGGTATGGGGCCGCATTATCCAAGACGAATCTTTGTATACAAAGGGCTCACCCGATATATCTAGGGGATTAAGCATATAGTTTTGTAAGTCTGAAAAGAAAGAATTTAATATCCGTTACTCCCCTTAAAGCAGTTCTAAACGCCTTGATTTTAGCATTGAAAGACTCTGCAAAGGCATTAGTTGCTCTATTTATAAATTGAGGTGGGAGGTCTTACCGAACAAAATAAACTATGTAAGATATGAAGTTAACCATTCGAATAAGAAATGTATTTGCATACATTTTCAACAACATTGTTCAGATACGTGCATACGCATTGATGGCTCTGGGTAGAAACAACAAGAAAGACACCCTTCCCAGCGTTTATGATATCAGGCTTTTGGATGGTGGCATTGTGATGGCATTATGCTTTTCAATCATATTCCATTGGAATAATTGTACGTTGGCGTGGATTACACTTGCAGTTTATTTTATATGCGAGTGGTTCATGGACTTTGAAAAACGGAGTGAACGATATTATATCCGTTTCGGGAATTTACCCGATAAAACAAGACTTAGATGGAAAATCGGCATGTGGATTTTCGTAGTTACACTCTATATCTATTCATTCGCAATCTTATATTTTTTTAACTATGAAACTGACCGATAAAACATTATGGATAACAATACAATACATTTGTGTATTGTTCCTTTCCGTGTGTCTTTTAGGACTCATTGTAAGCGATTTGATATTCGTATGGGTGATTGCCATGTTCTTTTGGTTATTCATTCCTGCATTTATTGTTGCCTGCATATCATTTGTCTGTTCGCTAAGGTGCAATAGCAAACATAAGAAAATATTGTTGGGGGTGAATGGTGTAAATATTCTTTTGATTTCGTTCATATTTCTCAATCCGTTCACCAGATGTGATGCCGATATTATGGAAAGTCATTATACAGAATATGGCAGACGCATGGAGCAGATATATCGTAATCTTTACAATAAAATGACTCCCGGATGTTCCGTAGATATTGAATTTGAGCATGGCGATGTTTCTATCTTCCATTTCTCAAACAGCAGTGGTGAGATGAAATCCAATTGGGATCCGAGCGAGGAAAAGATAGATTCATTACTAATCCAAAGTGGTCTCGACAGAAATTCGTTAATATGGCTGAAGAAAGAATTGGATGAAATAGGCTGTATTTCTATTTCCTTGCAGGCTATTCCTGACGCTCCTTTTTGTATCGGATTCCGTCGCATCGGTATGGGAAAGTATTACTATCAGATATATCATATACCGCTCTCCTCTGATGAACAAAAGAAAATCAATGAATCTGAGGCCTCTATTGTTTACTCACCTTTCGTAGTGTTTGAATATGCCGGAGGAGCTATAGGCTCTCAAAATTTTATCGGCAAAGATGAATACCTGAAAAAGAAAATGCAATTATATCATGAAATTGACTGATAGGCGATCTTGGAATGGAGATTTATAAAGGGATTCCTCCTCGTCCTCTTGTCGGTTCGACCGGAATGTAAGCGTTTTCTGTATTCATAAGCCAAATTTTAATGGTGTTATGCTGGAGCATATCCGACCCGCAACTCCTCTTTTTCTTCCGCCAACTTGCTACCGACAAGCCCATGGCGGAAATCCAAGCACTATGCCTGTGCCAATGGGCAAACGTCCTTGTGCGTTGCCGTTTGTACGGCAGCGTTTACCTCGTCCAACACGGCAAGCAGCAAGCCACGCTGACTTTGCATCAGTTCGTCTGCGCCATCACCGCCCTTGACTTTCTCAAATCTTTTCCTCCATACCCAATAAGAATAAGGACATTCGGCAAAGCACGAGCCATCGCCGCCGACTTCCAGGGCGTGCCGTTCTCCAGCTTCATCTCACACCGCCAACATCCTCTCCGCATGGGATTCCCTCGCCAACTCCGACCGTTACCGTCGCCTCTACCAACGCATCTCTGCCATTGAGTTCTCTATCCTCCGCATCGGTGAATACCCGATACCAAGCATCATCGACATCGTGAACAGCATACGTTTAGCCAAGGGCAACGTATTCGCTGAATGGAAAA
>NZ_JAHQUY010000017.1 GCF_019052365.1 Leyella stercorea | reverse complement strand
GTCGACCTTGTTTATAAAAACAACAAAAAGATAACGATTCTAATAAGAAAGAATAAGTTCAAAATAGATGGTGTCAGTTATGTAAGTAGTGATACAATTTTAAACACACGTATTAAATATATGGCAAAATAAGATGTACAAAGAGCAATTTGAAATAGTAACAAGTAACATCTAACTGAGCAGGCTGCGCAGTTCGTCGAGATAAACGTCCACAGTAGGGTCGTACATGCGGCGCCATACGTCGCCCAAGAACGCAGCGCCACCGAACGAGAGCTCTTTCAGCTGCGCTATATGCTCTTTAGACACGCCGCCAAGCGCATAAACCTTGGCGTCGATGATGCCCTCTTCGGCTGCATGCTGCAAAGCGGCGGTAGAGAACGCAGCCTCGTATCCTGCCTTTGAGATGCTGTTGAAGATAGGGCTCAGGAAGACGTAGTCGCACGTGGGCTTCTTCTTCGCTACCTCCTCCAGACTATGGCACGAGCAGGATATGCTGCCCGTATATCCGTCGGGAGCATGAGGACAGCGGCGGTTGAGATGAATGCCGTGAAGCAGGAACTCGCCCGTCAGCGGAAAGTGGTCGTGCAGCACTATGCGGCTATGCCATCGCTCTGGAATCTGCCGTAGCAGTTCTCTGCATGCCTCAATCGTTGAGCCGGGCTTGCGCAGGTGCAGCAAGTCGAGTCCGTGACCGAACAGTCGGTCTATGAAAAGAGCCTCTCCCGACACGAAGTCGGGAGAGGTTATTACGATCCATTTCATTGTGGAAATATGTGTAGTGATTGCTCGGTTGGTGCAGCTGAGACAGCTGCACCCCCTTTGAGGTGTACTGTTTGCTTGGTTGGTGCAGTTCTTGCTCTGGCAAGCGGCGAAGCCGAGCGGAGACAGCTGCACCCATCCCTGCTTATTTCTTCAGTTTCTCGATAATCATATCGGCAACCTTCTTGCCCGAAAGCATCATGCCGCCGAAGATTGGTCCCATGCGCGGAGTGCCGGCAACGGCAGACGAAGCCATACCGCAGACATACAAACCAGGATATACCTCGCGTGTGCCTTCAACAACCATGCGCTCGCCCTCTACTACGTCGAGCGAACGCTCGCCGATAACGCCGCCAGTCGCGGTGTCGAGCTGTATGCCGTTCTTGCGTGCTACCACCTTGCACATCTCGCTGTCGTGACCAGTGCCGTCGATGACGCACTTAGCCATGATGTTAAGCGGGTCTACGTGCAGACCTTCGCGCAGCACCGGAGTCCAGTTGACTACCACACCGCTCACCACGTTGTTCTTGAACACCACGTCCTCTACCGAGTAGCAGTTGAAGATGGTAGCGCCGGCGTGTACGGCATGATAGAGCAGCGACGATGTGCTCTCTACAGAGTCGATAGTGTAGAGTCCGTCCTCGAATGCCTCGTAGTTGATGTCGAAATCCTTGACGATGTGCATCGCCTCCTCCTGAATGACAATCTGGTTGAACATCATTGCGCCGCCCCACATGCCGCCGCCGGGAGAGAGCTTACGGTCGAACTGAGCCACTTTCAGTCCGGCTTTAGCCAGATAGTAAGCGGCAACGATGCCTGAAGGACCGCCGCCAACGATGGCTACATCAAGGTTCAAATTGTTCTGAAGCTTGTCGAAATAGGTAGTGATAATACCTTTTGATACTTGTGTTTCAATCATTTTATTAAGTGTTTATTGGGTTTTTATATTCTTTTTCTTTTCTCTCAGCCGTTTTACTTGCCCTCCTGACAACTCTTGAGCGAGTGGCTGATGCGTGCAGCACAGAAGTTAGGACCGCACATCGTGCAGTAGTTGGCGTCAACGTTGTTGCTCGACTTGTAGTATTCGAGTGCACGCTCCGGGTCGAGCGCCAGGTTGAACTGGTCTTTCCAGCGGAAGTCGTAGCGAGCTTTGCTCAAGGCGTTGTCGCGTATGGTAGCTCCGGGGTGACCCTTAGCCAAGTCGGCAGCGTGAGCCGCAATCTTATACGTTACGACACCGATGCGTACGTCCTCCTTCTCAGGTAGAGCGAGGTGCTCCTTCGGCGTAACGTAGCAGAGCATAGCCGTTCCGTACCAGCCAATCATTGCAGCGCCGATGGCAGAAGTGATGTGGTCGTAAGCCGGAGCAATGTCTGTAACGAGCGGACCGAGCGTGTAGAACGGTGCACCATGACACTTCTCGATCTGTCGCTCCATGTTCTCCTTGATCTTGTGCATAGGCACGTGTCCCGGACCCTCGATGAATGCCTGAACGTTCTTTGCCCAAGCACGCTCAACCAGTTCGCCCATAGTGTCGAGCTCGGCAAACTGCGCAGCGTCGTTGGCGTCGTATGTAGAACCGGGGCGCAATCCGTCGCCCAAAGAGATGGCAACATCGTACTTGGCGCAGATGTCGCAGATGTCGTCGAAGTGCTCGTAGAGGAAACTCTCCTTCTGATGCACCTTGCACCACTTGGAGATGATGCTGCCGCCGCGGCTTACGATGCCCGTAAGACGAGTGTCGGCGAGGTGGATGTTCTGAAGACGAATGCCGCAGTGGATGGTGAAGTAGTCGACACCCTGCTCGCACTGCTCAATCAATGTATCGCGGAATATCTCCCAAGTGAGGTCTTCTGCCTTGCCGTTCACCTTCTCGAACGCCTGATACATAGGCACAGTGCCTACCGGAACCGGACAGTTGCGCAGAATCCACTCGCGTGTTTCGTGTATGTCGTTGCCCGTTGAGAGGTCCATCAATGTGTCGCCGCCCCACTTGCAGCTCCATACAGCCTTCTCAACCTCCTCCAGCATGCCGGAAGTGGTGGCAGAGTTGCCGATGTTGGTGTTGATCTTCACGAGGAAGTTGGTGCCGATGATCATAGGCTCCGACTCCGGGTGCTTTCTGTTGGCAGGAATCACAGCTCTGCCTTCGGCTATCTCCTTGCATACGAATGCCGGAGTGATGTGTGTCTTGATGCCAAGCTCCTCGCAGTTCATGTTCTCGCGTATGGCTACATACTCCATCTCCTGCGTGATGACGCCCTGCTTGGCGAAATACATCTGTGTCTCGCCCTCTTTGCGACCGTCTATCCACGACTGGCGCAGCTTCGGCAGACCCTTCTCCAGGTCTATTTCCACGTTAGGGTCGCTGTACGGACCGCTTGTGTCGTATACATACACCGGATCGTTAGGCTCGACGCGACGCTCGCCGCCCTCTACTGTGATGGTAGGCGTAAGGCTCACTTTGCGCATACCCACCTTAATCTCGGGGTAGAGCTTGCCGCTGAGATACACCTTCTCGGAAGAAGGATAGTTGAATTTGATATTTGTTTCCATTATCTGTTTGGTTTTATAAGGCTTATAAATTGTTTCATTTCTTCTGCAGGACGTTCGGCGTTCAGAATGCCGCCGCTTACGGCGATGCCCGTCACGCCGGTCTGCATTATGTCGGCGATGTCCGACTTCAGTATGCCGCCGATGGCTACGATGGGCAGGGCGATGCCGTGTGTCTTCATGTCGCTGACGATGCGCTTGTAGCCCTCCAGACCCAACACCGGCGAGAGGTTTTTCTTTGTCGTGGTGAAGCGGAACGGACCGCAGCCTATGTAGTCGGCGCCTTGCCGGTGCAGACGCTCAATGTCTTCGAAGGTGTTAGCCGTGCCGCCGATTATTATGTCGTTGCCGAGCAGCCTACGCGCCTCGTCAACCGGCATGTCGTTCTTGCCGAGATGCACGCCGTCGGCTCCGCAGCGCTCCACAAGCTCCGCATGGTCGTCGAGAACGAACACCGCTTCGTGCTCTCTGCACAACTTGCCAATCTGTTCGGCTGCAGCCACGAACTCCTCCTCCGAGGCGTCCTTCATGCGCAGCTGAACCCATCGGCATCCGCCTTCAAGTGCCAAGCGAGCGCCCTCTACATATCCGTAGCGTTCGTTGGAATGAGTAATAAACTGTATCATAGGATAATTTGTTTTTCGGGATTGAACAAATGGTTAACCGGTCCGTGACCTTCGCCGATGTGCACATCCTTGCCAGCTTCCAAGGCCTGCGAAAGGTAAGTCTTGGCTTGCGCTACGGCTTCAGCCAATGCAAGTCCGCGAGCCATGAACGCAGCGATGGCAGAAGACAGCGTGCAGCCCGTGCCGTGCGTGTTGCGTGTGGTTATCGCTTCATGAACGAACGAGCAAACCTCGCCGTTCGGCAGGTACAGCTTGTCTACCTTCCTGCCCTCAAGATGTCCGCCCTTAATAAGCACAGCCTTGCAGCCCAATGCCAAAATGCTGCGTCCTGTAGCATCCATGTCATCAATAGAGCGGATAGAAAGGTTGGAGAGCACTTCCGCCTCGGGAATGTTCGGCGTGAGCAGGGTAGCCATAGGGAGCAAGCGGCTGCAGAATGTGCCCAAAGCGTCCTTCTGCATGAGCATCGAACCGCTCGTAGACACCATTACCGGGTCGACGACGAGCTTTTGCGGAGAATACTGTTGCAGCGTGTCGGCAATAGCCAGGATAGTAGCCTGGTCGTTCACCATTCCTACCTTTATAGCCGTGGGCTTTATGTCGTCCATAACCGCCCGTATCTGTCCAGCCACTATCTCCGGCCGTATGGCTTGAATGGCTTGCACGCCCAATGTGTTCTGCACCGTGACGGACGTGATGGCGGAAGCGGCATAAACGCCTAAAGCCGACATAGTCTTAATGTCAGCCTGAACGCCCGCTCCGCCACAACTATCGGAACCGGCAATGGTAAGTGCGCAAATGTACCTCATGCTCTTTGTCTTTTTTTTTGTCTGGAGGCGCATCCGCTGGTCTTACTACCAAAAGAAAATACGGAATAGAAACAGCTCCGAGCATCACGTCATACCTTATATAATAAGTATGGATGTCTGAAGCAATCCCTGCGGCAGCATTATCTGCGTCAGGTTCTATGGGTATAATCTCAGCTACACAATCGTGAAGCACCCCTTATTTCTTGTTTGTCGATTTAAAACGTTGGCAAAAGTAACCAATTATTAGTGAAAACAGCAATAAGCAAATATAATTTAAGATTTATTCACGCTCTCAACTTTTGTGGCTTTCGCAAACAAGATGTAATTTTGCACTTGCTAAAAACATTACACCAGAAACGTATGAACAAAGATATAATAGACAGGCTGAACGAATTGGGCGGCAGCGGAGAACCTTTTCTGTTCGTTGTCGACTACAAAGGCGACAAGGCTTATATTAAGAAACTCGCGGAGATTGACCCCTGCGAGTGTCTCTACGACTTCGGCAGTCATACCAACGCCGTTGATTGCAGCACCAGTCAGCTTCCTGCTGAGATAGAGTGGGAGGTGGAGGCACCGCAGTACGACGAATACGAGCGCAGCTTCAACATCGTGAAGAACAATATGCTGGCTGGCAATAGCTATCTCGCCAACCTGACATGCCAGGTGGCGGTGCGCTGCAACCTTTCTATTGAGGACATCTTCCGCCACTCGAAAGGCAAGTACAAGTTGCTGCTGAACAATCCGTCGCAAGGCATCGGTCGGTTCGTGTGTTTCTCGCCCGAAACTTTCGTGCAGATAAGAGGCGGCAGAATCTATTCCTACCCTATGAAGGGCACAATCGACGCTGCGTTGCCTGACGCCGAACAGGTGCTGATGGACGACAAGAAGGAAGCAGCAGAACATGCAACCATTGTAGACCTGATACGTAACGATCTGAACACGGTGGCTGAGGATGTGAAGGTAGAGAAGTTCCGCTTCGTAGACGTCCTTCACACCAACAAGGGCGACATCTTGCAGACAAGTTCGGAGATAAGTGGCAAGTTGCCCTCCGACTACACGCAGCGCATCGGAGACATACTCGCAGCGCAGCTGCCTGCCGGAAGCGTAACGGGTGCGCCTAAGAAGAAAACCTGCCAGATAATAGACGAGGCGGAGACATACCAGCGCGGATTCTATACCGGCATCATGGGAATATACAGCAACGGCGAACTCGACTCAGCCGTAATGATACGATTCGTAGAGCAGACCGACAAGGGAATGTTCTTCAAGGCAGGCGGCGGCATAACGTCGCAGAGCCAGTGCAAAAAGGAATACGAGGAGGTGCTGCAGAAGGTGTATCTCCCGATAACAAAATAGACGCAAGTGATAATGCAGCAGTTTGTAGAAACAATAAAGATAAAGGACGGAAAGGCGCTGAACCTAAGTTTTCATCAGTCAAGAATGTGCCGCACGATGCGCCACTTCTTTGCTGATGCGTCGGTGCCTGCGTTCGCCGACGTACTGTCGCCCACGCCCGACATGCAGTTCTACAAGGCAAGGGTCTTGTACGATGGGCAGGGCGTTGTAGATGTGCAATACGCACCCTATACAATGCGCGAGATACGCAGTCTGAAGGTGGTTGTGGACGACCGGATAGACTACTCGTTCAAGAGCGCAGACCGCAGTAGTCTTAATCGTCTTACAGCACAGAAAGGCGACTGCGACGAGATAATAATCGTAAAGAACGGGCTGGTTACGGACACCTCGTTCACAAACATCGCTGTGTTCGACGGCGAGCAATGGCTTACGCCCAGACATCCGCTTCTCAAGGGCACAAAGCGCGCCAGTCTGCTCGAAAAGCACATCCTGAAAGAAGCGGATATAAGCGTAGAAGCGTTGATGAAAGCGCAGAAAGTGAGCCTCATCAACGCTATGATTGATTTGGGTGAGCGTGAAATAGCCTTAGAGAATGTCATCGGATTCCGTCCGCCGTCCAATCAGATTCCGTCCGCCATCCAATCAGATTCCGTTCGCCGTCCAATCAGATTCCGTCCGCTACGTACCGACTTCTAATGAGTGATAAAGTTGCGAATCATGCGCCTTCCTTCCGGAGTGAGTATCGATTCAGGGTGGAACTGTATGCCGTGCACATCGTAGGTGCGGTGTCTTAGCGCCATTACCAGTCCTTCTTCGCTCAATGCCGTCACTTCCAGTTCGGCAGGAAATTTGTTCCGCTTCACAACCCACGAGTGGTAGCGACCCACAAGTATGTTGTCGGGCATATCGCTGAAGATATAATCGTCGGCAACGATGCTCACCTTCGACTGTATGCCGTGGAACACCGTTGGCAGATTGAGAATCTCGGCGCCGAACACTTCGCCGATAGCCTGCTCGCCGAGGCAAACGCCAAGAATGGGCTTCGTTGGAGCGTACCGGCGTATGACGGCTTTCAGCAAGCCAGCCTCGTCGGGCACGCCCGGACCAGGCGAGAGTATAATCTTGTCGAAACGCTCCACGTCGTCAAGCTCGAAGCGGTCGTTACGCCAAACGGTTACGTTCATATCAGCGCCTCCTTCTTCGGTTATGTACTGAAATAGATTGTATGTGAAAGAGTCGTAATTGTCAATGAGTAGTATATTCATACAAACAAAGGTATTACAATATTTCTGAATATCAAAATTTTATTTGTAACTTTGCAGAAATTATATACAACAACAACCAGAGTTTTTATATCGTAAAAAATGCATACAAGAGAAGAAAAACTGAAAGCGTTCGGACGTATGCTCGATGTGCTCGACACATTGCGCGAGAAATGCCCGTGGGACCGCAAGCAGACTAATGAGTCGTTGCGCCCGAATACCATAGAAGAAACTTACGAACTGTGCGACGCTCTGCTGAAAGACGACGAGCCGAACATCTGCAAGGAGCTTGGCGACGTGCTGCTGCACGTGGGCTTCTACGCACGAATCGGAGAGGAGAAGGGCGAGTTTGACATCGCCGACGTGTGCGACAAGCTCGTAGACAAACTCATCTACCGCCATCCGCATGTATATCATCCGTCGCAGGTGGGTGCGCCCGACCCGAAGCCGCTGCCTTACGGCGAGCAGGCTGACGAGCATCTGGAGAACACGGCGAAGACTTCGCAGCAGGTGACGGAGAAGTGGGAGCAGCTGAAGCTGAAGGAGAAGGACGGCAACAAGAGTGTGCTTGCCGGTGTGCCCGACGCTCTGCCGTCGCTCATCAAGGCTTACCGCGTGCAGGACAAGGCGCGCAATGTGGGCTTCGACTGGGAAGACAAGGGCGATGTATGGGCTAAGGTGCGCGAGGAACTCGGCGAACTGGAGGCTGAACTGCGCCGTGAGGACAAGGAGCGCTCTACAGAGGAGTTCGGCGACTTCCTCTTCTCGCTCATCAACGCTGCACGTCTATACAAGATTAATCCGGACACGGCTCTCGAAAAGACAAACGCCAAGTTCATTCGCCGCTTCAACTATATTGAGCAGCACAGCATAAAGATTGGCAAACCGCTGAAGGATATGACGCTCGGTGAGATGGACGCGCTCTGGAATGAGGCGAAAAACAACGAATAACCATTTAAATAAGGATATTATGAAGAGTCTTGAAATATTGCTGCGCCCTTTCTGTAAGGGAGGCGTAGCACTTCTGTTCCTCGCCTTGCTTATGGCTGCCTGCAACGGCAAGCCGGAGAAAGCGCAGCCGGAGAATGCAGCCGAGGCTGAGGAGGTGAACGACACCACCGTCTACGGCGTGTGTGGCGAAGGTACATCAATGCACTCGCTCGAACTGATTACGTCTGCCGGCGACACGCTCGTCTATACGCTTCTCGATCAGGATGCAGAGACCGAGGTGGAGACTCCGTCTGACGTGAAAGGCGGACTCATGGCTGGCGACAAGATGGCTGTGACGGGTCATAAGACGGCTGACGAACTGGTGGCTGACAGAGTGATAAACGTTACATCGCTGCTCGGACATTGGACAAGCATCGACAAGAACTTCACGATAGAGGAGGGCGGAACGGTGCACTCTGCCGTTAAGGCCGAAACCAATCCGTGGACTTCATGGAAGATTCTCAACGGAAGTCTGCTGCTCAACCGCGACACATTCGCCATCGATGGTCTGAGCGCCGACTCGCTCTATCTGGAGAACGCAAACGGAATCTTTACATTCAAGAGACAGAAGTAGAGAGCCGCTCTTTAAACGAAAGAATAATCTCTGCTCTTAAACGAAAGAAGTAAGAAAAACAAGTGGAGATAGTGTAAAACTATGGAACCATTCAAGATACATATACTTGGTTGCGGCAGTGCGCTGCCCACGTTGCGCCATAATCCTTCGGCGCAGGTGGTGGAGATACGCGAGAAGCAGTTTCTCGTCGATTGCGGTGAGGGCACTCAGCTGCAGATGCGCCGTTCGAAGATAGGCTTCAACCGCCTTTGCGCTGTGTTCATCAGTCATATTCACGGCGACCATTGCTTCGGACTCATCGGTATGCTCTCGTCGTTCGGCTTGCTCGGACGCACCATGCCGCTCGCTATCTATGCGCCGAAAGAACTGAAGCCGGTGCTCGACATGCTGCTGGAGACATTCTGCAACGATTTCGACTACGAGATACAGTTTCATGCCGTCGATACGAAGAAGCGTGCTGTCATCTACGAGGATCGCAGTCTGACTGTCGAGTCTATTCCGCTGAAGCATCGTGAGCCGTGCGCCGGTTTCCTCTTCCGCGAGAAGCCGACGCTGCCGCATATACGCCGCGACATGATAGACTTCTACCATATCCCCGTGTCGCAGATAAACAACATAAAGAACGGCGCGTCGTGGACTGACGAAGACGGCAACGTGATACCGAGCAGTAGACTGACACACCCTGCCGACCCGCCGCGCAGTTATGCTTACTGCAGCGATACTTGCTATCTGCCCGAACTGCACAAGCAGCTTGAGGGCACAACGTGCATCTATCACGAGACGACGTATGCTACGGAGGATGCGGAGAAGGCTGCGAAGTATTGTCATAGTACGGCGGCGCAGGCGGCGCAGGTGGCTCGCGACGCTCACGCAGGACGTCTGCTGCTTGGTCATTACAGCTCTAAATACGACAATGAGCAGGTGCTTCTTGATGAGGCTCGCGCTGTGTTCCCTGCGTCTGAACTGACGCGTGAGGGTATGGTCGTGGAACTGAAGTAATAAAAATATGCGAGCATAGGTCTTCGATTTGCACTATCTCTAAATAAGATAGGCTGCATCTCAACAATAAAAATATGCGAGCATATTTTGTATTGTCTTCGATTTGCACTATCTTTGCATACAAATAACGTTATATGGGAATTTTTGGATTTTTTAATAAGAACAAGAAAGAAGTTCTTGACAATGGTCTGGAGAAGACAAAACACAGCGTCTTCGACAAGATTTCTCGTGCTGTCATGGGTAAGTCTACTGTCGACGACGAAGTGCTCGATAATCTTGAGGAGGCTCTTATCACATCGGATATCGGTGTTGACACAACCCTGAAGATTATCAAGCGCATCGAGGAACGTGTGGCACGCGACAAGTATGTGTCTACGTCGGAACTTAACAATATCATGCGCGACGAGATTGCATCGCTGCTCACCGAGAATAACACTGCTGATAACGAGGATTGGGAATTGCCTACCGATCATCGTCCTTACGTAATTCTTGTTGTAGGTGTGAACGGCGTTGGCAAGACAACCACCATTGGCAAACTGGCTTATCAGTTCAAGAAATCGGGCAAGAAGGTGTATCTCGGTGCTGCCGACACATTCCGTGCTGCTGCCGTAGAGCAGATTTGCATCTGGGGCGAGCGCGTCGGTGTGCCCGTTGTGAAGCAGCAGATGGGTGCCGACCCTGCCTCCGTAGCTTTCGATACCCTGTCTTCGGCTAAGGCTAATGGCGCCGACGTCGTAATCATCGACACCGCAGGACGTCTGCACAACAAGGTGGGCTTGATGAACGAGCTGAAGAAGATAAAGGATGTTATGAAGAAGGTGCTGCCCGAAGCACCCGACGAAGTGCTGCTCGTGCTCGACGGCAGTACCGGTCAGAACGCTTTCGAACAGGCAAAGCAGTTCTCGCAGGTTACACAGATCACATCGCTTGCCATCACTAAACTCGACGGAACAGCGAAGGGTGGTGTGGTTATCGGCATCAGCGACCAGCTTAAGGTGCCGGTGAAGTATATCGGACTCGGCGAGTCGATGGAGGCATTGCAGCTTTTCAACAAGCGTCAGTTCGTCGATTCGTTGTTCAAGAAGTAATTATGAAGAAAGGACAGGTAGACATTATAACCATGGGCTGCTCAAAGAACCTTGTCGACAGCGAGAAGCTGATGACACTTTTCGAGCAGGCTGGATATCATTGCACCCACGATGCAAAGCGTATCGAGGGCGAAATTGTTGTTATCAACACTTGCGGCTTCATTGAGGACGCAAAGCAGGAGAGCATCGACACCATTCTCGAACTCGTTCAGGCTAAGGAAGAGGGCAAGATAAGCAAACTCTTCGTTATGGGTTGTCTCTCGCAGCGCTATCAGAAGGAGCTCGAGGAGGAGATTCCGCAGGTGGACAAATATTACGGCAAGTTCAACTTCAAGCAGTTGCTTACCGACCTCGGCAAACCCGAAGAGCCTACATGCTCTGGCGCTCGCCATATCACTACGCCGCATCACTATGCTTACATAAAGATTAGCGAGGGATGCGACCGCCGTTGTGCTTATTGTGCTATACCTATCATCACCGGTAAGCATGTCAGCCGTCCGAAGGAGGAAATTCTGGAGGAAGTGCGTGAACTCGTGGCTAATGGCGTGAAGGAATTCCAGATAATCGCTCAGGAACTCACATATTATGGTGTGGACATCGACGGCAAGCGTCACATCGCCGATCTTATCTCGGACATTGCAGATATAAAAGGCGTGAAGTGGATTCGTCTGCACTACGCTTATCCTAACCAGTTCCCATTCGAACTGCTCGACGTTATTCGCGAGAAGCCTAACGTATGCAAGTATCTCGACATTGCTCTGCAGCACATCTCCGACAATATGCTCACACGTATGCACCGCCATGTTACTAAGGCAGAAACAATGGAGTTCATCGAGCGCATCCGCAAGGAGGTGCCGGGTCTGCATCTGCGCACAACGCTGCTCGTCGGATTCCCTGGCGAGACAGAGGAAGACTTCAAGGAACTTGTAGAGTTCGTGAAGTGGGCACGCTTCGAGCGTATGGGTGCTTTCGCCTACTCAGAGGAGGAAGGCACATATAGCGCCGAACATTACGAGGACGATGTGCCTGCTGAGGTTAAGCAGCGCCGTCTCGACAAGCTCATGGCTGTGCAGCAGCGCATCAGTGCTGAGATGGAAGCGGCCAAGGTAGGCAGCGTTCTAAAGACCATCATCGACCGCAAGGAGGGCGATTACTATGTAGGTCGTACAGAGTTCTGCTCGCCGGAGGTAGACCCGGAGGTGCTCATCAAGGCTACGCGCCGTCTGCGTGTCGGCTCGTTCTACGATGTGCGCATTACAGACAGTGACGACTTCGACCTCTATGGCGAAGTGGAATAAATAGTATCATCACAATCTTACACAATCTCACCTTATATTATATATGAACAATAAGGAATACATCACCGAGTTGTCTCGTCGTACGGGATATTCGCAGGAGAACACTCAGCGCATGGTGCGTTGCGTGTTGGAGTCTATTGCCTCTACGTTCGATGAAGGTGAGAATGTGTCTGTGCCCGATTTCGGCACTTTCGAACTGAAGAAACGCATGGAACGCATCGTTGTCAATCCGTCTACGGGACAGCGTATGCTCGTTCCGCCGAAGATTGTGCTCAACTTCAAGCCGGCTTCTTCCGTGAAGAACAAGATGAAGAAAGGAGACGACGCGAATGGCTAAGGTGAACGATTTTGCTCGCGAACTGAGCGAGAAGTACGGCTTGTCGCTTGGTGACGCTTCCGACTTTGTCAGCGCAATGTTCGATGTCGTTAAGGAAGAACTTGACGGCGCCGACAGTTCGGTGAAGATAAAAGGCTTCGGCACTTTCAAGGTGTCGGCAGTTGGCGCACGCGCCAGTGTCGACGTAAATACCGGCGAACGTATCATTATCGATGGACGCAACAAGATTTCGTTTACTCCCGAGGTCTTGCTGCGCGATCGTGTGAACCGTCCGTTCGTTCAGTTCGAGACCGTCGTGCTCAACGATGGCGTCGACTTTTCTGAGATTGATGAGGAAAGCGAGGAAGAACTTGATTCTGTAACAGAAACGGAACCTCAGGGGGTGCAGTTGTCCCCAACTGCACCAACCAATCAATCAACCGACCAGCCAGCGCCTGCAGAGCAACCTCAGGGGGTGCAGTTGTCCTCAACTGCACCAACCAGTCAGCCAACCGATCAATCAACCGATCAACCTACACATTCTGAGCAACCTCAGGGGGTGCAGTTGTCCTCAACTGCACCAACCAGTCAGCCAACCGATCAATTAACCGATCACCATACGCTTTCTGAGCAAACTCAGGAGGTGCAGTTGTCCCCAACTGCACCAACCAGTCAGCCAACCGATCAATCAACCGACCAGCCCACGCTTTCTGAGCAATCTCAGGGGGTGCAGTTGTCCCCAACTGCACCAACCGGTCAGTCCACCAATCCGCAATCTCCCTCTGTAACAGCATCAAAGGCTGTAAACACAGAGGAGCATCGTGATATGGCTCGCCGTCTGATGACGCCAAAGACTGAAACTATAGAAGAAGGCAGTGAGGAATCGGACGACAAAACAACCGCAACAGCCCCTGAAGCAGACGATGAAGGCATAGTAATAGGCGGATGCAGACAGCGCAGTCCGCGTATTATGTATGTTCTCACTATTGCTTCGTTCCTTATACTCGTAAGTCTTGGCATCGGCATGTACTTTCTCTATCAGCGTATTGAGGAGAAAAACCATGTGATAGATCGACTTGAGAGTCGCCTTTACGCTCAGCAGGAAGCTGCGGAGCGCGCTGATGCACAGCCCGCTGTAGCAGTTAAGGATACGATTGTGTCCAATGATTCATTGCGTGCTGCAGAGTTGCATGCTGCAGAAAAGGCGAAGAAGGATTCTATAGCAGCGTCAAAGTCGGCAGCAGAAGCCAAGGCATCTCAGTCTTCTGTTGCACCCTCAACAGCCACTACACCTTCCGATTACAACTATGACACACGCGTGCGCACAGGTGCATATATAATAGTAGGTGTAGCCAAGACCGTGACCGTTCAGCCCGGTCAGACCCTCGCTTCGATAAGTAAGGCTTATCTCGGCGAAGGCATGGAATGCTACGTCGAGGTGCTTAACAATCGCCATAGTGTAAAGGCTGGCGAAAAGTTAAAAATACCCCAACTGAAGCTAAAACCGCGTAAAAGATAAAGTAAGAGTAACATTTTGTAAATTTTTGCTTGTTACTTTCAAAAATAAATTGTAACTTCGCCTGCGAAATATTAATCAAACTTTTATTAACTTAATAACAAACAGGCAGATGAAGAAATACAACTTTAATGCAGGACCTTCTATTCTTCCTCGCGAAGTGATCGAAAACACAGCAAAACAGATTTTGGATTTTAACGGTTCAGGTCTTTCTTTGGCTGAGATTAGCCATCGTGCAAAAGATTTTCAACCGGTTGTTGATGAGGCAGTTGCTCTCATCAAGGAACTCTTGAAGGTGCCAGAAGGCTACTCTGTATTGTTCCTCGGTGGTGGTGCCTCTTTGGAATTCTGCATGGTTCCTTTCAACTTCCTTATCAAGAAGGCAGGCTATCTCAACACAGGTACATGGGCAAAGAAGGCTTTGAAAGAGGCTAAGCTCATAGGCGAAGCTGTAGAAGTAGCATCGTCTGCTGACGCTGGCTATACCTTCTATCCGAAGGATTACGAATGCCCGACAGACCTCGACTATTTGCATATCACAACAAACAATACTATTTATGGTACCGAAATCCGCAAGGAGCCGGAAGTACCCGTAAGACTTATCGGCGATATGTCTTCTGATATCTTCAGCCGTCCTATCGACGTCGCTAAGTACGACTGCATCTATGCAGGCGCCCAGAAGAACCTCGCTATGGCTGGTGTTACCCTCATCATCGTAAAGGATGACTGCTTGGGTAAGGCTCCGCGTCAGATTCCTACAATGCTCGACTACCGTACACACGTAGAGAAGGGCTCAATGTTCAACACACCTCCAGTAGTTCCTATCTACTGCGCTCTCGAAACACTGCGCTGGATCAAGGCTCAGGGTGGAGTAGAGGAGATGGCTCGCCGTGCTGAGGCTCGCGCAAAGGTGCTCTACGACGAAATCGACCGCAACAAGTTGTTCCGTGGTACAGTAGAGAAGGACTCTCGTTCTTTGATGAACATCTGCTTCGTTATGAACGACGAGTACAAGGATCTTGAGAAGCCGTTCTTAGAGTACGCTACACAGCGTGGTATGGTCGGCATCAAGGGTCACCGTTCGGTAGGTGGCTTCCGCGCAAGCTGCTACAACGCTATGCCTATGGAAGGCGTTGAGGCTCTCGTTAAGTGCATGCAGGATTTTGAAAAGGAACATTAATAAATAGTATAGCTATGAAAGTATTAGTGGCAACAGAGAAACCGTTTGCAAAGGCAGCGGTTGACGGCATTAAGGCTGAAATAGAAGGTGCAGGCAACGAACTCGTTTTGCTTGAGAAATATACAGAAAAGCAGCAGCTTCTCGACGCTGTGGCTGGCGCTGACGCAATGATCGTGCGCTCAGACAAGGTTACACCTGAAGTGCTCGACGCTGCAAAGCAGCTTAAGATTGTTGTACGTGCTGGTGCTGGTTACGACAATGTCGATTGTGCTTACGCTAAGGAGAAGAACGTTGTTGTTGAGAACACACCTGGTCAGAACTCTAATGCTGTGGCTGAGCTCGTATTCGGCTTGCTCGTTTACGGCGTTCGCAACTTCTACAACGGCAAGTCGGGTAGCGAGTTGAAGGGCAAGAAGCTTGGTATTCTCGCGTTCGGCAACGTAGGTAGAAACGTGGCTCGCATTGCTAAGGGCTTCGAAATGGAAGTTTACGCTTACGACGCTTTCTGCCCGAAGGAGGCTATCGAGGCAGCTGGCGTTAAGGCAGTTGACTCTCAGGACGCTCTCTTCGAGAACTGCGACATCGTTTCGCTGCACATCCCTGCTACTCCTGAAACAAAGCAGAGCATCAACGCTGCTCTTGTTGGAAAGCTCCACAAGAACGGCATCCTCATCAACACAGCGCGTAAGGAAGTTATCAACGAGCCCGAACTCCTTGCCCTCATGGCAGAACGCACCGACCTGAAGTTCATCACAGACATCATGCCGGACGCTAACGAAGAGTTCCAGAAGTTCGAAGGCAGATACTTCTCTACACCTAAGAAGATGGGTGCTCAGACAGCAGAGGCTAACACCAACGCTGGTATCGCAGCTGCTAAGCAGATCAACGCTTTCTTCGCTGACGGCTGCACTAAGTTCCAAGTTAACAAGTAATTAAGTAAAAATCCCCGATAACCCCACCCCTTTGCCCCATAGGGAGGACATAGTGGTGGGGTTTTTAAAATATATCACACAATGGCAACAGTAAAACCATTCCGTGGCGTACGTCCACCGCAAGACCTTGTTGAAGAAATAGCATCACGTCCTTACGACGTGCTCGATAGTGAAGAGGCAAGAGCAGAGGCAGGCGATAACGAGAAGAGTCTTTATCACATCATCAAGCCGGAAATCGACTTCGAGCCGGGCACAAGCGAGTACGATCCGCGCGTTTACGAGAAGGCAGCTGCTAACTTCAAGATGTTCCAGGAGAAGGGTTGGCTTCGTCAGGACGCAGACGAGAACTATTATATCTATGCTCAGACAATGAACGGCAAGACTCAGTACGGACTTGTTGTGGGTGCTTTCGTCAACGACTATCTTGACGGCACAATCAAAAAGCACGAGCTGACACGCCGCGACAAGGAGGAAGACCGCATGAAGCATGTTCGCGTAAACGACGCTAACATCGAACCTGTGTTCTTCGCTTATCCTGACAACGAGGTGCTCGACGCGCTCATCAAGCGCTACGCTGCAACAAAACCCGAGTACGACTTCGTTGCTCCCGACGACGGCTTCGGCCATCAGCTCTGGGTTGTCAGCGACAAGGCCGATATCGACGTAATCACCAAGGAGTTTGCTAAGATGCCGGCTCTTTACATCGCCGACGGCCACCACCGCAGCGCCGCAGCTGCTCTCGTTGGCGCAGAGAAGGCTAAGAACAATCCCAACCACAAGGGCGACGAGGAGTACAACTACTTCATGGCTGTTTGCTTCCAGGCATCGCAGCTCACCGTGCTCGACTATAACCGAGTTGTAAAGGACCTCAACGGACTTACATCAGAGCAGTTCCTCGACGCTTTGCGCGAGAACTTCGAGGTTGAGGACAAGGGTGAGGCTATCTACAAGCCGCAGCACCTGCACGAGTTCTCACTCTACCTCGACGGTCACTGGTTTGCTCTCAATGCCAAGCAGGGCACATACGACGACCACGACCCGATCGGCGTTCTCGACGTAGACATCTCGAGTCGTCTTATCCTCGACAAGGTTCTCGGCATCACCGACCTGCGTTCAGATAAGCGCATCGACTTCGTAGGTGGTCTCCGCGGTCTCGAAGAGCTGAAGCGTCGCGTAGACAGTGGCGAGATGCGCATGGCGCTCGCCCTCTATCCGGTTTCAATGAAGCAGATTATTGACATCGCCGACAGCGGAAAGATCATGCCGCCGAAGGCAACATGGTTTGAGCCTAAGCTTCGCTCAGGACTCGTCATCCACAAGCTGTCGTAACATAGTAGTAGATAAGTGAATAAGCAACGAGTAGACAAGGTGGTTTGCATAAACATTTGTTATGCATCTCGCCTTGTCTACTTGTCAATTTAATATCAATGGAGCAAAAAGACGAATTTCTTACAATCACAGACACACCCGCAGAAGGCTTCTACAGCGAGAAACGCAGTAAGTTTCTCGCTTTTGCCTTTCATGTCACTTCCGAAGAGGAGGTGAAGCAATACGTAGCAGAGTTTCGCAAGAAGTATTATGACGCACGTCATGTGTGCTGGGCATACATGCTCGGTGCTGACCGCACCGATTTCCGTGCCAACGACGACGGCGAGCCGAGCAGCACAGCCGGCAAGCCCATCCTCGGACAGATCAACAAGAACGAGCTGACCGACATTCTTATCATCGTCGTGCGCTATTACGGAGGTGTCAATCTTGGCACAAGCGGACTTATTGTTGCCTATCGCACTGCAGCGGCTGAGGCAATAGCCAACGCAGAGATTGTAAGTCAGTTCGTAGAGGAGGAGGTTGTTTTCGATTTTCCTTACATTATGATGAACGATGTAATGAAAATCATCAAGGATATGTCGCCTCGCATCATCAGCCAGACCTACGACAATACCTGCGAGATGAAACTCTCAATTCGTAAGTCGGAGGCTCCAATGCTTAAAGCCAAGTTTGATAAACTTGCGTTTAAAGACGATTAGTTGAAAATATCCCCCATATCTTCCATGATCGCCGTAACCATCACATTATAAGCATAATAAAGGCTGGAAGATTTCCTTAAGAATGGGAAATCTTCCAGCCTATCTTCCAGTTTTATTTGGCTATCTGCCAGCTGTTATTTACAACATTGCAGCCGCAGAACGTATTTTGCTCAAGATTGTAGAGTTATATGTTTTTATACTTTCCATATTGTTTACTATTGCTGTCTGGTAAACAATTATTCACCCTTATATTGCTTTGTTGTTCAGTGTTTTATAGCAATATTTACTAAAGAGGCTTGCCTGTATACTATGCGGGCTGAAAGCCCAACAATCACATAGCCCAGGGCAGCGCCCTGGGGATTGAGTGTATATATTGAGTAGTGCGCCCTGTAAGGGCAACACCTTAATAATTAGGCTTTTGCCCTTTCAGGGCGAATGTAGATGTGGGGTATAATGTTTACCCAGGGCGCTGCCCTGGGCTATGTGATTGTTGGGCTTTCAGCCCGTCTTTGACCACATTATCAGTTTTACCGGACAGCAATAATTGTTTACTTATAATGATTGCTAATATCTAACAGACGGCATACTTTTATTGTTATGTCGTCAATATTATCTTTGACTATAAATTCCAAGCGATACTGTTTTCCGCATCAAACAGAAGAAATGCCTTTTTGTCCCCAACAAGAACTTCATAGTTTAATGACTTAAACACAAACAAATCCTCTATGCATTTAGCATGTGCAAGTGCAACTACTGCTTTTTGATAGCTACGCACAACTTCAGGCTGAAATCGATGCTTCTTGTCACTTGTTTTCCCTTTGAAATATAAGTCTTGCAGATATTCCTTGTCAAACTCAATATTTATGTAGCAAAGTTATTTCTTTTTAGCGATATTCACAAAATATCGAATATTAAAAATGGTTTGTGTTGTAAAATGTTTAACTTTTGTCAGATCGCTGGTTTTAACACCCGTATTTAGAAGCAATTGCCTATCAGTTATTTGCAGTTTATACGGTAGAAAAGTGGATTGGGGTTTGTTTGAAGGGGTGGGGATGATGAATATTTAATGTTTTTAACTTGCTTTTACACGAAAATGTGGGGGATGGATGCCAAAATGAGGGGAGAATGGGAAATAGGAAAGGCTGTAAAGAAAGGGATGCAGTGAGGTGATTGTCTTCATATATGTGGATATACTAACGACTTTACTTGATTGGCTGTATATCTAAAATGGTATAAAGTCAAGTGGATTGTGGATGATGTACTTTGAAAGTATCACATTTATTTATGCGGATTTGGATTGATGGTTTGACTCTACATGTTATTATAAAGGGGATGAAACTCCATAAACAGTCTGGGCAAAGAAAATTCAATCTATTGATAAGTTCTTTTGCCATAATTGAGATACCTTTATAAAGATATGCCTTGTTATCACTTGCACCATCTTCGGTTTCAAAGATGAAGGATGTGATTTTTGAAAATACGCTGATGAATGTCGGTGACGGCACTAAAGACGAATACTTGTGCCACGCCTACTGCCATGAAGGGGAATGCAGTTTCTCTTTCAATGGCAATGGATATGTCATGAGGGGAGGCGACTGCCTGATAGTGCGTCGCAGCGATTTGCTGAAAGACATACGGGAGAGCAGCGACTTTAAGGTTGATGTATTTTATGCCACTCCTCAGTTCATCGCAATAAGCACACCGCATAGCAACTATGGTACCCGTGGAGGATTGTCCTTATTTAACAATCCGATTATGCACCTTACGCTGGAAATGCAGCAGGTGTGCGCACTCGATTTCGATAATATCCGCCGTCGTCTTGCTTTAACGACTCACAAGTTTCATCGCGACGCAATGATCAATGCCGTTCAGGCGATTATTATCGACTTCTTTGATTTCCATGCCTCGCTCTATGGCACTGACGACACCGTTACTCAACTCTATTCCTCTCTGATGAACAGGTTTCTGGCTTTGCTCGAACGTGGCGACTATAGAAAGAACCGTGAGATTGGGTATTATGCCGACCTCCTTTGTGTTACTCCGAAATACTTATCGGAAGTATCGAAGAAGGTAAGTGGCTATCCGGCAGCCTTTTGGATAACACGTTATACATCGCTCGATATTGCCCGTCTACTTAAGAACAAGCATCTAACCTTTACAGAGATATCTGACTTGTTTGGCTTTTCGTCAGAGTCGTATTTTAGCCGATACGTACAGAAATATCTTGGAGCACCGCCTTCAAGTTTTGTAGAATAGGCAGTGAATCAATCTTTTTCGGAAATATTGTAAATAATCCCCGAAATCTGTGTCCAAGCAGTTTCGGGGATTATCTGTTTCTTTGCACCAGAAATCAGACACATTGAATTATGGAAGAAAAAGTTTTGACCCGCCGCACGGCTCTCAAGATTATGGGAAGTGCAGCATTGGCCACTGTGATGGCAACAACGGGAGCTTCTGCCCTCACTTCTTGCATCGAAGGCAGGAAGAAGATAGTGGTATTGTATTTCACAGGCACAGGCAACTGCCTCTATGTCGCTCGCCAACTTGCTGGCAAAGAGGGTGAGATACTCAGTATCCCGCAACTTATGCGCAAGAAGCAGTTCGAAATTGAGGCAGATGAGATAGGACTGGTATATCCTATCTATGGTCATATGCCGCCATATATGGTGCGTGAGTTCATTAAGAAGGCACAACTGAAAGCTGAATACAAGTTTGCCGTGCTGACATATGGCATGCGCAAGTGCAACGCCGTGGAGATATGGGATGGGATTTCCCGAAAAGTGGGCAATGTATTCGATTATATTGGCACTATCGTCATGGTGGACAACTGGCTGCCCAACTTCGACATGAACGAGCAGATGAAGATAGACAAGCACATACCAGAGAATCTGGCAAAGATAACTTCCGACCTCAGCAACCGCCGCCGTTGGCATGAGCCAGTGACACAAGAAGAACGTGAGCAGCATGAAGGCTTCATGAGTCTGAGCGGTCTCGACCCTGAAGTAGGATTTCTGATGAAGGCTGATAGGAGTTTCAGGGTGACAGATGACTGTATCCACTGTGGTATATGCACATACGTCTGTCCTCGCGGAAACTATGAACTTACCGGTCAAGGGGTAAAGATGCAGGGCGCCTGCGAGTTTTGCTTTGCTTGCATCCAGAACTGTCCACAACGGGCGATACAGTTCAAGAAGAATGAGGACGGCACATGGCCAGATGGTTCGGAGAAGAACCCTAATGTACATGCTTTATGAAATCAGTATTTTAATCAGTAAACAAAAAAAGTAATATACAATGGAATATTTAAAATTGAACAATGGTGTTATGATGCCACAAATAGGATATGGTGTCTATCAGATAGCACCGGATGTGTGTGAACGTCATGTGGCTGAGGCATTGAGCGTGGGCTACAGAATGATTGACACGGCTCAGGCTTACCACAACGAAGACGGTGTGGGTAGAGCTGTGGCTGACTGTGGAATCAGTCGCGACGAGATTTTCCTCGTTACCAAAGTGTGGATTTCCAACTACGGCTATGACAAGGCAAAAGCTTCCATCGAGGAAAGCCTTAGCCGGCTACGCACTGACTACATTGACCTTATACTCCTCCATCAACCTTTCTGCGATCGTTATGGCGCATATCGTGCTCTGCAGGATGCCTATCGGGAAGGTAAAGTGAGAGCTATAGGCGTGGCAAACTTCTATCCCGACCACTTCATCGACCTTGCTGAGAACATGGATATCGTTCCGGCAGTAAACCAAGTGGAGACGCATGTGTTCTGCCAACAGCAGAAGGCGCAAGTCATCATGCAGGGATATGGCACCCAAATCATGTCATGGGGACCATTTGCCGAAGGTCGCAACAATCTTTTCGGGAATACCACACTGAAAGAGATTGCAGAGCGACATAATAAGACTGTTGCTCAAGTTGCCCTTCGCTGGCTGCTGCAACGGGGTGTTGTCATTATCCCTAAGACAACCCACGTTGAACGCATGAAAGAAAATTATGACATCTTCGATTTCGTTCTGTCTGATGATGATATGGACTTAATCGCTACCCTCGATACAGGCAATAGCCTCTTCTTTGACCATCACTCGGCAGAGGCGGCAAGGATGTTTATGGGGTGGAAATAACAAGAAGATTATATTATGAAAACAATGAAGAAAATATTATTTTTGATGCTGGGCATGCTGGCTTTCGTCAACTGCTCGGCAGGTACAAAAAAAAGTGACTCTAAGAACAATGAAGTAGAAATGGAAAAGATTCTTTTTATCAACGGAAGCCCAAACCGTGACGGCAATACCGCCGCTTTGGCAAAGGTGCTGCTTGAAGGCAGAAAGTATGAAACGATTAATCTCAATGACTATCGCCTCAACTTCTATGGTCAGACACTTGAGGGAGACCAGCTTGACGAGGTAATATCCAAAATGAAGGAGGCAGATATAGTCGTGATGGGTTCGCCAGTTTATTGGCATAACATCTGCGCCTCGGTGCGCACGCTGATGGAACGTTTCTATGGCTATGTGCCAGATGGGGAGTTCAAGGGCAAACGCCTGTTCTTCGTATATCAGGGTGCCGCCCCTACAAAGATGATGATAGATGATGGCGAATACAGCATGAGCCGATTTGCTGGTATGTATGGTTTCTCCTACGAGGGCATGGCTACCAGCAAAAGCGAGGCTAAAACATTAAAAGGTAAGTTGAAATGAAAAAGATTATCCTGACAATGGTAGGCTGCATTTGGATGATGGCAGCCTACGCACAGGGACCGATGGTCCGATTGAGTAATGGAGTTGAGATGCCACAGTTTGGTATCGGAACATTTGCAGTGCCTTCAAATGAGGTTTGCAAGAAATCTGTACTTACGGCTTTGCGTGCAGGATATAGACATATCGACACGGCTCATGCCTATATGGACGAACGTGGCGTTGGCGATGCCGTAAATGAATTTATTGCAGAAGGTGGTTGCAAGCGCGAGGATATTTGGGTGACGAGCAAGATATGGCCGTCGGAATATTCCGACCCTACTGCTATCGACCGTATGCTTCGCCGACTTAACCTCGACTATGTTGACCTCGTATATCCGCATCAACCAGTGGGAGACATCAAGACGGCATGGCATAACTTGGAGTTGGCTGTGAAGCAAGGCAAGGTGCGCACTCTTGGTCTCAGCAACTTTGAGGTGCCTGGAGCTGAGAAGTGGTTTCAGTGGTGTATGGATTCCACTGAGATAAAGCCAGTTATCATGCAGATGGAATGTCATCCTTATGCGCAGCGCATCGAGAAACGCAAGTTGGCGAAGAAATACGGCATGAAGGTGGAGTGCTGGTTTCCCCTTGGTGGTGCCATGAGTCAAGGCGCATTGCTCAAAGACCCTGTCATCGTTAAGATTGCCAAGGCACATAATGTAAGTCCTGCACAAGTGATCCTCCGATGGGAGATACAGGAAGGACTGCAGACCATTCCCGGAGCCACCAATCCCGATTATATCCACGAGAACATCGCGGCTGCACAAGGTGAAGTTGGCGGAAAACCGTTCGCCCTCACGGCAAAGGATATGAAGCAGATAAGAAAACTGAATAAAGAACAGCGTTTCTTCAATGCTACATACGAGCAGGCAAAGGGTTTCGCCAAAATGCCAGTGATGGATGCTGTTGGATTCTAAAGATATATATTATGAAGTATTTGTTATCAATGATTATGTTAGCTATGACTACATTAACAACGAATGCACAAGGAGTGTATAACAAGGCAGCTAAACAGAATTCACTGCCGTTAGTAAACGAATGGGACAAGACATTCCCAAAGAGTGACAAGGTATGTCATGAGAAAGTGACGTTCAGCAATAGGTTCGGCATCACGCTTGCAGCCGACCTTTACATACCGAAAGAGACGAATGGAAAAATGACGGCCATTGCCGTCAGCGGACCATTCGGCGCAGTGAAGGAACAGGCAAGCGGACTCTATGCACAACATCTGGCAGAGGACGGCTTCCTGACCATTGCCTTCGACCCTTCTTTTACAGGAGAAAGCGGCGGCGAGCCACGTTATTCCTCTTCCATGGATATCAACACCGAGGACTTCTGCGCTGCAGTGGATTATCTATCGTGCCGAGATGATGTTGATGCCGAGCGCATTGGAATACTTGGCATCTGCGGATGGGGAGGTATAGCCCTCAACGCTGCGGCTCTTGACCCTCGCATAAAAGCTACGGTGAGCGTCACCTTATATAATCTCACCCGCGTGACACAACAGGGATATTTCGACACAATGGACGAGAATGGCAGATTCGCATTGAAACAAAGATTGGCCAAACTGCGAACAGAAGAATTCCGTAAGGGAGAGATTCTGCCGCAGGGCGGACTTCCCGATACGACTGCCGCTGATGCACCCGAGTTTCTGAAACAGTATGTAGCTTACTACAAATCACCGAACAGAGGCTATCATCCACGTTCGCTCAACTCCAACATGGGATGGAACATCACCAACCAGCTGATGCGCCTCAACCAGAATCTATGGATAGCTGCGCCAGAAGTGCGCACACCAGTGCTCATCGTGCATGGCGAGAAGGCTCACAGCCGATATTTTGGTGAGGAGGCTTATCAGAAACTGACAAGTGGCAAGTATGCAGACAATAAGCGTATGCTCATTGTACCCGATGCCACACATTGTGACCTCTATGATGGTGGTGAAGGAAATTTCATACCATGGAGCGAAATTACAAACTTCTATAAGTCTAATCTATGATGAAGTGTATTCTCACACTTGTATGGGCACTCACCATGACGAGTGCCTATGCTCAAACAAGCGACATTATGAAAAAAAATATATTAACCCAACGCCAACTTTCTTTGGCGGAATGTGCCAACCTTGAAGCACAAGGCGACATGGTCAGGCTTGACGTAGCTTTGAGCAAAGCTCTTGATAATGGAGTTTCTGTAAACGAACTGAAGGAGGCTTTCTCACAACTCTATGCCTACACAGGCTTCCCCCGTTCGCTCAATGCACTTAATCGGTTGAAAAATGTGCTTGATGACCGCAAGCATAAAGGTATATGTGACAATGAGGGAAAGCCGTGGACGAAACCTGCCCTGTGGAATGATGTTTCTGAAGCTTTGAAAAGAGGCACAGAAGTACAGTCGCGTCTTGTGGGTGGACGGGAATACAAGTATGATTTCTGTTCTCAAGAAGACTATTACCTGAAGAGCCATCTGTTTGGTGACATCTTCGCAGGCGACCAACTATCTGAAGCCGACCGCGAGATTGTGACCGTAGCTGCCCTTTCGGGCATGAAGGGCGTGGATGCACAGCTTGCATCCCATAAACGGGGGGCTGTGGCTATGGGCAATACAGCTGAGCAAGTTGAGCAGTTGTGCAACTATCTTTCAGAGAATGGTCTTTCCCAATCTGACAATGCCGCAGATGCTTGCCATGGCGACTGGCCTAAGGGCAGTCCTAACACCCATTTTGCCCAATATTTCACGGGCAACAGTCATCTTGCACCGATAAAGCCCAAGAATCTCTCTGCCGAAGAGCAGTCCGTGCAGAGCTACAGCAATGTGACCTTCGAACCAGGATGTCGCAACAACTGGCACATCCACCACGGCGCACACCAAATCCTCATCTGCGTCAGCGGCAAGGGTTGGTATCAGGAATGGGGCAAACCTGCCATTCCGTTGCAACCAGGTGATATAATAGATATACCAGAGGGAGTAAAGCACTGGCACGGAGCGCATCGTGACTCCTGGTTTCAGCATATTGCGACCCATGTGAAGACATCGGACAAGGGCAGTAACGAATGGCTCGAAGAAGTGAGTGACGAAGAGTATCATAACATACATCAGTAAACAAAATCTCAGCCGTGTCTTCCTTGTATATCCTTATCACTCAGTCGTATATATCAAGGCGACACGGCTGAGTTTCGGGTGTAGGTTTGCATCACTTCCTTCAAGAATGCCAACATGTCGAGATATGCCATCGGCATCTTTAGATATGCCGATGCTTCCTCCACACTCATAGGTATGTGCGTATTAGCCTTGTGGGGCTTGTTCTGTGATTGTAGACTGATGATCATCTGCTTCATGCCCACCACTTCGTCCCGAAGCTGGGCAACGACCATTGGAAGGTCGTTGAAAGTTAATTCCTTATTCATTCTGATACTTTGTTAATAACTGGTGCAAAGGAACAGAATGATGCTTCCGTTACTGAGGTTCGTGACAGTCATTTGTCATTCACGAAGGAATAACTCTAACAATGGGGATTATTGGATAGTTACCTATCCGAAACTATCTATCAATGATATTGTTAAAATAAAGGTGAACCCGTATAAGAGAACGTGTTTTGTGTCATTGTTTAGAAACAAAACATTACCTTTGCATATCAATATAACGATACAAACATTCACTATATGAATAAAATAGTACAACCACAATGGCTTGAATGGGCAAAAGAACTACAATTCATTGCCCAAGGGGGATTGACATACTCCAAAGATGTATTTGATATAGAACGCTTTGAACGCATTAGAGAAATTGCAGCAGAAATGCTCAGCCTGCAAAGTGGAATACCCATAGAAAAAGTAAAGAATCTGTTTTGCAATGAAACTGGATTTCAAACTCCTAAATTAGATACACGAGCTGCGATATTCAAAGATGATAAAATATTGCTTGTGAAAGAGGAAAATGGAACTTGGTCTTTGCCCGGTGGTTGGGTCGATATAAATCAGAGTATCAAAACTAATACAGAAAAAGAAGTAAAAGAAGAGGCAGGGTTAAATGTAAAAGCTATCCGGGTAATAGCCATACAGGATAGAAATTTACATAATATTCCCCCATATGCCTACAATGTTTGTAAAGTTTTTGTTCTTTGTGAGATTGAAAGCGGATCTTTCCGACCCAATATTGAAACGGATGAGAGTGCCTATTTCGGATTGGAAGAATTACCTATTCTTGCAAAAGAGAAAAATAACGAAGAACAAATTAAAATGTGCTTTTCTGCTTACTCTGATAAAAACTGGCAAGTATTATTTGACTAATAAATAAAACATATGAAATATAAACATATCGTATTCGACATAGACGGTACATTGATAGATACGGAATATGCAGTCATCAACTCTTTAATAAAAACAATTACAGAAACGTAGGTTTCACAAAATATAGTAGGCATGAGTCTGCTTTTATTAAAACTTTCTGTTACTTTTGTGGAAAATAAAGCAAAAGCATGGAAGAATACCTCATAATTTCAAACACCAATTTAATGTTGAGAGTGGCAGCTCAACAAATAGCGTATGTCTGTTCGGAGGGCAGCTATTGCGTTCTGCGACTTGTTGATGGCGACGAATATACATTCTCGTTCAATCTTGCAGTGTTTGAGAAAAAGATAGTTGAGCAGTTAGCATACCTTTCATACAGATCAGACGGTTATATCCAACAAACCCATATGCTGAAAACCATCGCCGTTCTGCCTAAGGGTGGACAAATGCCAAAGTTTGATGGCAACAAGGATATCAGTGAGTTTCTGAAGTGGGTTATGCTGAACATCAAATATCCCAAAGGTCTTGAGACAGAACCTGCGCGTGTAGAAATCCGTTTTACGGTTAAAACCGATGGCACTTTAGGAAATTTCAAGGTTTTGAAGGCGCCTAAAGAGAAGGCTTATGAGCAAACTGTAATAGATCTGTTGAAGAAAAGTCCGCGTTGGACTCCAGCAAAGCTATCCGACGGCACAGTTGTAAATATGGAATTTACATTACCCGTCGCTTTTACTCCAGAAGCGAAAACCGACGAAACAAAGAAACAAATTGATAAAAACAAGTAGCTGATTACACAACAAAAAGCGAATTAATATGAACAGATTATTCCTTTTCTGGCAACGAGGTGACGCTGATTGTGAATGGACAAGCCACTACATTGACACAGGAGCAACTGGCTGAGCGTCTGAAGGCGATGCCAGCCGCACAGTTGGCAAAAGTCGAGGTGATGCTGTCTGCTCCTGCTCGCTATCATGTGCGTGGAATGGCTATCAATATCGTAACGAAAGATTATGCCGGCACCAATCAGCTGTCAGGACAAATCATTGGCGGCATGGAGCAAAACAAATACGCCAAAGGGTTTGGCAATATGTATCTTTCCATGCAAAGAGGCAAGTTCGGACTGGATGCGCAATATAAATTGGTTAACGGCAATTCGTATGGTGAATCTTCACGCATAGCCAATCATCCACTTGCCAATAATCGTGTACACTATACTGATGAGACGGGACAAAAGTCGTTCGGCATCACGCACGACTACCGACTGGGTATGAATTACGCCTTTAGCAAAAATCATCGTCTCGACGTAGCCTATACGGGACAGTGGGACAAGACAAGTTCAAACAGCCACACGACAGGATCGAGCAACAGCGGAATGCATAGTGACAGTCACGAGTATCTGCAAAATGTAGACGCTAACTACACGCTTCCTTTCGGACTTACCCTTAGCGGTTCGTACACCTACTATCGCACGCCTCAGCAACAAACGCTCGACGGTACGATTCATACGGATGAAAACACAACAGATATGGAGCGCAACCTAAGAAGTGGTAGTGAGCAGACCATCAACAAATGGATGTTCACTGCCGACCAAACCCATTCTTTGGCAAACGGTTGGGGATTGTCGTACGGCGTAAAGGGGCAGTTCACGAGCAACAAGAGTTATCAGACCACCATCGACAAGGATGGGAGCGTTTTGCCCGATGGTACAAGTAGCGTCGACATCAACGAGCGGATATGGAACATGTACGCCGGTTTCAGCAAGCAGATAAACAAGGCTGTTAGCGTTGAAGCCTCCGTCGCTGCCGAGCAATATCACTCGCCCGTGTGGAATAAATGGCGCGTGTATCCTACGCTCAATGCTTTGTGGAACGTCAACGATAACCATTTGCTCAACCTCTCGTTCAGTTCCGATTCCGAGTTCCCGAGCTATTGGTCTACAATGAGCAATGTGTTCTATGCGTCTACATACACCGAGATACACGGCAATCCTGATTTAAAACCCAGCTCTTATTATAATGTCAACCTGATGTGGCGGATAAAACGACGCTATACGCTTATGGCTTTTGCAAGTCTGAAACCCGACTATTTCGTGCAGTTGCCATACCAGACAACAGACCGCATGGCTGTAATAATGAAGGAGACCAACTTCGACCATTCAAATAGCTACGGACTGCAAGCCTCTGCTATATTCAATGCAGGGAAATGGCTCAACGGCAATGTGTTTGCAGTAGGCACCTTCAAGCACGACAAAAGCAACCATTTTTTCGACTTGCCATTCAATCGTAAGAAACTCTCTGTCATACTTGGCGGTACGGCATCCGTAAAACTCTGTAGTACGCAGGACCTGCGTCTTATTCTTAACCCATTCTTCCAGTCAAAGGCTATACAAGGCGTCTACGACATCAGTCCAATCTTCAACATGGATGCCAAATTGCAGTGGTCGTCGCACGATGGTAAGTGGGGCGTGCGTCTCAATGGCAGCAACATCTTCAACAATCGCTTCGATACCCGTTCCGTGCAGGACAACCAAGACTATCGTATGAAGGTCAACTATAACTGGGCGTCCTTCACCCTTGCCGTTATCTATAAGTTCGGCGGCTATAAGGAGAAAACGGTGAAAGAAGTAGACACCTCACGCATGGGTCACTAAACTATAAAATTGTAGTATACTATTTGTCGTTTGTTCTGTACTCTCTTGGCGAAACGCCCAGTTCCCTGCGCACGTATTTTCCCCAAAAAGAAAGGTTGTCGAATCCTGTTTAGCGAGCTATTGTTGCCGTTCGGCAAGATAAAGGTTAAACAAAAGGCTTTGCCATGTTACCATAGCCTGGTAATGATGTTCCCGCTATGCGGTAACGGTGTTACCGAAGCGTGGTAATGATATTCCCACTATGCGGTAATGGTGCTCGAACGAAGAAATCGACCAAGAGAGAGAACTGAAAAAAACTAAAGACGTTCCTTATAAAAAAGATAGCAATAATTGCGCTTAGCGCAATTATTGCTATCTTTTTTAATTCTAATAATGACAAAACTTGTTTAATTTGTTGTTTTCGTTAAACGATTCTTTCAGACCATGAGGCGAAAAAAATATGCCCACACAATTTATTTCGTTTTCTTCAATCCCTTGTATGCAAGGAATGCGACGACGAGGGCGGCGAGAGCGAGCAGAACGTAACCGATTTCGTGGCTGTACTGCAGAGCCTGTTCGTAAACGTCCTTTGTGGTCTTAAGGTTGGTGTACTTGTAGATGCCCCAACCGATCATTGCGAGCACCGTGTTCCATACGCCTGCGCCGAGAGTGGTGTAGAGGAGGAATTTGCCGACGTGCATGCCCGAGAGACCTGCCGGGATGCTTATGAGCTGGCGGACAGCCGGCACGAGACGTCCGAAGAATGTAGACGTAGCGCCATGCTTGCGGAAGAATGTTTCGGCTTTCTCTACGGCGGCACGGTCAATGAGGCACATGTGACCGATGCGGCTGTCAGCAAACTTGTAGATGATTGGTCTGCCGAGCCACTTGGCAATGTAATAGTTGATGAGCGCACCGAGGTCGGCGCCTATTGTGGCGAACACCACAACGAGCACGAAGCTCATGCCGCTGTCGGGGTCCATAGCCTTCCATGCTGCCGGCGGAACAACCACCTCAGAAGGGAAGGGGACGAACGAACTCTCGATAGCCATAAACAATATGACAACCCAATAGTTGAGATTGTCGAGAATCCAAAGGAAAAGTTCTGCTGTATTCATTTCTTTTTACTCTTTTGTTCTTTTACTCTTTTACTCTTTCATAGTCGAAGTAGTCCTTCGGGTCCATACCCGTGGGGAAGTATTCGCCGAGAACCTTGCGCGCCTCCGACGGGTTTTGCTGGCATGCTATGTTGAGATACTTCAAGTATTCGTCATGCTTCTGCAGCTGTCGGCAGCACGCAGCCAGATAAGCCGCGCCCTCGTCGCCTTGGTTGTGATGCGCCTCGTGATAGGTCTTGAACATGCGGTAGGCGATGGTGGGGTAGCCGCAGTCGTACACCGAGATGGCTATGCGGAAGAATATCTCGTGAGAGAAATGCGTAGACTGCAGAGCCTTCACGAAACTCTTTATCGCCTCTTTTACGCGTCCGTTCTCCAGCAGTATGTGTCCGCGTATCACGTTTATCTCGCTTCGGTTGCAGTCGGGGTCTTTGAGCGTCTCGTTGAGACACTCGAGCGCCTGCTCCACATGTCCGAGCAGCGAAAGCGTGAACGCACGGCACTGGTTCACCTCAGCCGTGCTTAAGTTGCACTTCTTATAGCATTCCAGCGCCTTGTTGTACTGCGGCATCGCCTCCTCCGGTCGTCCAAGGTTGAGCAGGCAGTTGCCCAAGAACATATACGCTGCGCCCTCGTCGGGGCACAGCTTCAGGAAGCGCTGGTAGTAGTCCATCGCATCGGTGAAGTTGCCGAGCGAGAACAGGGCGTTAGCCTTGTTGAGCAGTGCCTCCTCGTCTTCGGGGTCGATGGCGATGGAGTATTCGCTCGATGTTATCGAGTCATTGATGCGGTTGCTCATGAGCTGCGTTACGGCGAGCGAGTTCCAGTACTTGCCCGAGTAGGGGTCCTCGTCGAGCAGTTGTTCGAAGATTTGTTCGCTCTGCTCGTAGTCGCCCTTGGCGAAAGCTATGCGCGCCTTCACCTCACGGTAGTCGAGCAGGTCGTCCTCGTCGCTCAGAGCGAGCCACTTGGCAGCTATGTCGGGTTGATTATAGTCGATGAAAATGGTAGCAATGTCGAGCACGTAGTCGGGCACGTCGTCTTCGTCAATCTGGTGCATCGCATTGCTGAGGAAGTTGTCAGCCTCTGCTATGTTGCCGCGCGTTATCATTATCTCCGCCTGCAGATAGAGGCAGTCGAGGTCGAGCTGGTCGGCAACCATGTCAGCATAGTGTTGCGCAGTGTCGATGTCTTTGTTGTCGATAAGTGCTATGCGCCCCTTAAACACCAGTGGCATAGCGGCTCCAGGGTGTAGTTGGATGGCATAGTCAAGAACGTCAACAGCTTCCTTCTTCTTGCCACTGTCATAATAATACTCGGAGATGTCCGACAGCTCATCGCTACCGAAGTACTCCGAACGGCCTTCCTGCAGCGAAGCCTCGTATCGGCGTAGCGTCTCTTGAAACTCAGGACTGTTGAAATAATTCTCTTTTTTCTCCATCAATTATAAATGTTGAATGTTGGGTGTGGAGTGGCGTGAGGTTGTGCAATTGCTGCAACCAAGCGTCGCTCTAAGCCCAACATTCAAAGAAAGGTTTTATATGTTTACTTTTTTTGCTTTGCCCAAGCGTCCTTCAGACCCACAGTCTTGTTGAACACGAGGTTCTCGGCTGTAGAGTCGAGGTCTGCCATGAAGTAGCCGATGCGCTGGAACTGCAGATACTGTCCCGGCTTGCAGTCGGCAGCGAAGTTCTCTACGTAGCAGTTCTCGATGGTCTTGAGGCTCTCCGGGTTGAGCAGTTCGCGGAAGTCGCGCTCGTCAGCCGATGGGTTCTCAACGCAGAACAGACGGTCGTAAACGCGCACCTGAGCCTTGTGGCAGTGGTCGGCAGAAACCCAGTGAAGAGTGCCCTTCACCTTGCGGTTCGCACCCTCAAGACCGCTCTTGCTGATCGGGTCGTACTCTGCCTGAATCTCCACGATGTTGCCCTCGGCGTCCTTTGTGCAGCCGGTGCACTTCACGATGTAAGCATTCTTCAGACGCACCTCCTTGCCCGGAGTCATGCGGAAGAACTTCTTCGGAGCATCCTCCATGAAGTCGTCGCGCTCGATCCAGAGATTGCGCGAGAAGGTGATGGTGTGTGTGCCGTCAGCCTCGTTCTCCGGGTTGTTGATAGCCTCCATCTCCTCGGTCTGACCCTCAGGATAGTTGGTGATGACGAGCTTAACCGGGTTGAGCACGGCAGAAACACGCAGCGCGCGCTTGTTCAGGTCCTCACGAACGGCAGCCTCGAGCAGCGCCATGTCGTTGAGAGCGTCGAACTTGGTGTAGCCGATTGAGTCTATGAACTTGCGTACAGACTCGGGCGAGTAGCCGCGGCGGCGCATACCAGAGAGTGTCGGCATACGCGGGTCGTCCCAACCAGACACAAATTTCTCCTCAACGAGAGCCAGGAGCTTGCGCTTCGACATCATTGTGTATGTAAGGTTCAGACGGTTGAACTCGATCTGACGCGGGCGGAAATCGTGCAGGTTCTCTGTCTCGCCGCGCATCTCCTTCAGATAGTCGATGAACTTGTCGTAGAGTGGGCGGTGAGGCACGAACTCGAGCGTACAGATAGAGTGGGTTACGCCCTCGAAGTAGTCGCTCTGTCCGTGAGCGAAGTCGTACATCGGGTAAGCGTGCCACTTTGTGCCGGTGCGGTGGTGCGGAGTGTGGATGATGCGATAGATGATCGGATCGCGGAAGTGCATGTTCGGGTTAGCCATGTCGAGCTTAGCACGGAGCACCATGCTACCCTCTACAGCCTCCGGAGTGTTCATTTTGTTGAACAGCTTGAGGTTCTCCTCAACGGGGCGGTCGCGGTAAGGCGAAGCAACGCCCGGAGTGGTAGGTGTACCCTTCTGCTCGGCAATCTGCTCAGCAGTCTGCTCGTCGATGTATGCATGTCCGTTCTTGATCATCCACACGGCGAAGTCCCAAAGCTTCTCGAAATAGTCGGAAGCGTAGTATATGTTGCCCCATTTGAAACCGAGCCAAGAGATGTCGTTGAGGATGTTCTCAACGTACTCGTTGTTCTCCTTTGTAGGGTTGGTGTCGTCGAAGCGCAGGTTGCAGACACCATTGTACTTCTCAGCCACACCGAAGTCCATGCAGATAGCCTTGGCGTGTCCGATGTGCAGATAGCCGTTAGGCTCTGGCGGGAAGCGCGTCTGTATGCGTCCAGCGTTCTTGCCCTCAGCGAGGTCCTGCTCAACGAGCTGCTCTACGAAACTCAAATTCTTCTCTTCTACTGTCTTTTCTTCTGTAATTGCCATATATTTAGACTTTTCTGTTTCTTTCTTTCGTTACATTTATTATATAGTATCGTGCAAAGTTACGATTTTTCAGTGATGTGAGCAATTTTATGTAGTCAATAATTTTTTTTATTCGCTCTATTTTGTTACTTTTGTGCTCAGATTGATAATCGAATGTACATATCGTATTCGATTCAGCAAATATTTAACTTAAACAAAATATAATAGTTATGAAACCAACACTTTTCCTCCTCGCTGCAGGTATGGGCAGCCGCTACGGTGGTCTGAAGCAGCTCGACGAGCTCGGTCCTCACGGTGAGACAATCATGGATTACAGTATCTACGACGCTATCAACGCTGGCTTCGGTAAGCTCGTGTTCGTTATCCGCAAGGATTTCGAAGAAGACTTCCGTCGCATCGTTCTCTCTAAATACGAAGGTCACATCCCTTGCGAGCTCGTTTTCCAGAGCATCGACGCGCTGCCTGAGGGCTTCACATGTCCGGAGGGTCGCACAAAGCCTTGGGGTACAAACCACGCGTTGATGATGGGCGCAAGCGTAATCAACGAGCCGTTCGCAGTGCTCAACTGCGATGACTTCTACGATCGCGACGCTTTCCGTGTAATGGGCAAGTGGCTCAGCGAACTGCCTGAAGGCTCTACCGGCAAGTATGCTATGGTTGGCTTCCGCGTAGGCAACACACTCTCTGAGAGCGGCACCGTTAGCCGTGGTGTATGCGAGAACGACGAGCACCATCACCTTACATCTGTCGTAGAGCGCACAAAGATTCAGCGCTTCGACGGCGTTGTGAAGTATCTCGACGACGACAACGAGACATGGGTAGAGATTCCTGATACAACTCCGGTTTCTATGAACTTCTGGGGCTTCACACCCGACTACTTCAAGTACAGCGAGGAGTACTTCAAGGAGTTCCTTTCTGACCCGAAGAACATGGAGAACCTCAAGAGCGAGTTCTTCATCCCGTTGATGGTGGACAAACTCATCCACGACGGCACCGCTACTTGCGAGGTGCTCGACACAACATCTAAGTGGTTCGGCGTAACTTATCCTGAGGATCGTCCGGACGTAGTGGCTAAGTTCCAGAAGCTTGCCGACGAGGGTGTTTATCCTGCAAAGATGTTCTAAGAAAAACATCACAATAATTTATTGTTATCATAGCGAGGAGCTGCGCAGAAACGGTGGGTTTCGGCGTGGTTCCTCGTTTTTTATATCTATTACTCTGCGGTTTTGTTTGTGTTTTCATTAAAAATTAGTAATTTTGCAGCCGAAAACAAGTGTAGCAGTATCGTATACTTTATACATTATTATATAGAGTGCTTGGTAAACCTCTCAAAAAACAAGATTATGCAGAAAAACAAGAAAAACGTGAGTGTGCTGTTTTTGCTTTTCAGTACGCTTTTTTGCGTTTGTCTTATTACGGCAAACGTGCTTGAGACAAAGCAAATTGCGTTAGGTCCGATTAGTGTAACTGGCGGATTAATCGTATTTCCCGTTTCGTACATCATCAACGACTGCGTTTGTGAGGTATGGGGTTATGGAAAAACCCGATTGCTTATATGGCTGGGTTTCGCTATGAATTTCCTATTTGTCCTCTTCGGAGCATTGTGCGACATACTGCCCGCTGCGCCTTACTGGCATAACGAAGAAGGATTCCACGCTGTGTTCGGACTTGCGCCGCGTATCGCTTTCGTTTCGTTCCTTGCGTTCATCGTGGGTTCGTTCGTAAACGCTTATGTGATGAGTCGCATGAAACTGTCGTCGGGCGGTAAGCACTTCTCGGCTCGCGCCATACTCAGTACGGTGTACGGCGAGGCAGCCGACTCGATTATCTTCTTCCCGCTGGCGCTCGGAGGTGTTATCCCGATGAAGGAACTGCCCGTGCTTATGATTTCGCAGGTAGTGCTTAAGACACTCTATGAGATAATCGTTCTGCCTCTCACCATACGTGTGGTGCGCTGGACAAAGAAGTTCGAGGGCGAGGACAACTTCGATACCGGAATGAACTATAGCATCTGGCGAATATTCAATATCTAAAACAACGTTCAGAGGTTAATGTATTTTTTAAATAGTATATATATAATAAGTATATAAATGGCAGCAAATTCAGATAATCGCCGTGATGAGGGCTTGCAGGCTCTCGGAGCAAAGACAAAATATCGTGACGACTATGCACCGGAAGTGCTCGAGACATTCGTCAACAAGCATCAGGGCAACGACTACTGGGTGCGTTTCAACTGCCCGGAGTTCACGTCGCTGTGCCCGATTACCGGTCAGCCCGACTTTGCGGAGATACGCATCTCGTATGTGCCCGACGTGAAGATGGTGGAGAGCAAGAGTCTGAAACTCTATCTGTTCAGCTTCCGCAATCATGGCGACTTCCATGAGGACTGCGTGAACATCATCATGAAAGACCTCGTGAAGCTTATGGATCCGAAGTATATCGAGGTGACAGGTATCTTCACTCCGCGTGGAGGCATCTCAATATGGCCTTACGCCAACTACGGCAAGCCCGGAACAAAGTTTGAAAAGCTCGCAGAACGTCGTTTTGAGGAGCACGATTTGCGTGGATAATATTGTAATAGGTGCAGTTGTGAACAGCTGCACCTATTCTCGTATATAATAACTACCTAAAAATTAATGTAATAAGTATGAAGAAAATCTTTTGTACAGTGATGTTGGCACTCGCCATGTCTGCCGGTGTTTCTGCCGAAAACGCTGCAAACGGCGCCGTCGGAAACGCTAACGGCAAGACAGCTGAGAGCAAGTATGTGCCGACAGAGGGTAACCTCGCAGCACGCGCCCGCTTCCAGGACGCTAAGTTCGGCATCTTCCTGCATTGGGGACTTTACAGTATGCTCGCTACCGGCGAGTGGACAATGACAAACAACAACCTTAACTACAAGGAGTACGCCAAGCTCGCTGGCGGTTTCTATCCTTCGAAGTTCAATGCACGCGAGTGGGTGTCGGCAATCAAAGCTTCCGGTGCTAAGTATATCTGCTTCACAACACGCCATCACGAGGGCTTCTCAATGTTCCATACAAAATATTCAGACTATAACATCGTTGACGCTTCGCCGTTCAAGCGCGATATCGTGAAGGAGCTGGCAGACGAGTGCCATCGTCAGGGCATCGGTCTGCACTTCTACTACTCGCATATCGACTGGGGACGCGAGGATGCTCCCCTCGGACGCACCGGTCTCGGCACCGGCAGACCGAAAGAGGCGCAGAACTGGGATAGCTATTATAAGTTTATGAACAACCAGCTCACAGAGTTGCTCACCAACTATGGTGAAGTGAACGCTATCTGGTTCGACGGTTGGTGGGATCAGGATATCAACCCGTCGTTCGACTGGCGCCTGCCTGAGCAGTATGCGCTTATCCATAAGTTGCAACCTTCTTGCCTTATCGGCAATAACCACCACTCTCAGCCGTTCGACGGCGAGGACTTCCAGATGTTCGAGCGCGACCTGCCTGGCGAGAACACCGCAGGCTTGTCGGGTCAGGCTATCAGCAAGCTGCCGCTTGAGACTTGCGAGACCATGAACGGCATGTGGGGCTACAAGATTACAGACCAAAACTACAAGTCGACAAAGACTCTCATTCATTATCTCGTGAACGCAGCCGGCCGCAACGCCAATTTGCTTATGAATATCGGTCCGCAGCCAGACGGCTGTCTGCCTGAGGTTGCTGTGCAGCGCCTGAAAGAGATGGGCGAGTGGATGAAGGTTTATGGCGAGACAATCTACGGCACACGCGGCGGACTCGTTGCTCCGCACGATTGGGGCGTGACAACACAGAAGGATAACCGTCTCTTTGTGCATATCCTCAACTTGCAGGATCGTTCGCTCTTCCTGCCTATCGGCTCGAAGAAGGTGCGCAAGGCTGTCGACTTCGTCTCACGCAAGGCTGTGAAGACACAGAAATGCGACGGCGGTATGCTGATTTCTCTCGACGAAGTGCCTACAGATGTAGACAAGGTAATAGAAATTCAGCTCTAATATTTACTAAAAAAGCGTTGATATTACCAAGTAATTGAATTTTTTTCTCTAATTTTGCATATTTGAAGAGGTGTGCGGTGCTATAAAGTCACGCCATCTCTTCAAATTGCGTTATACGAACAATAAAAAATCAACTAATAGAGATGAAAAAGAAAATCCAGTTCAGTCTCGTTTATCGAGATATGTGGCAGTCTTCTGGCAAGTTCCAGCCACGCAAAGACCAGTTGGAGCGCATTGCTCCCGTGATTATCGATATGGGTTGCTTTGCCCGTGTTGAGACAAACGGTGGCGCTTTCGAGCAGGTGAACCTTCTCGCAGGCGAGAATCCAAACGATGCGGTACGCGCTTTCTGTAAGCCTTTCAACGAGGCAGGCATTAAGACACACATGCTCGACCGTGGTCTTAACGCTCTGCGTATGTATCCCGTACCTGACGACGTTCGCGCCCTCATGTACAAGGTGAAGGCAAAGCAGGGTACAAACATCACACGTATCTTCGACGGTCTGAACGACGTTCGTAATATTATTCCGAGCATCAAGTGGGCTAAGGAAGGCGGCATGACTCCGCAGTGCGCACTTTGCATCACCAACTCTCCGGTTCACACTCTGGAGTACTACATGAACATTGCCGATCAGCTCATCGCTGCAGGTGCAGAGGAAATCTGTTTGAAGGATATGGCTGGTATCGGTCAGCCTGCATTCCTCGGCAAGCTCACAAAGATGATCAAGGACAAGTATCCGGAAATCATCATCCAGTATCATGGCCACTCAGGTCCTGGTCTGTCAATGGCTTCAATTCTTGAGGTTTGCCAGAACGGTGCCGACATCATCGATACAGCCATTGAGCCGTTGTCATGGGGTAAGGTGCATCCGGACGTTATCTCTGTTATCAGTATGTTGAAGAACGAGGGCTTCGAAGTTCCTGAAATCAACATGAGCGCATACATGAAGGCTCGCGCCATGACTCAGGAGTTCATCGACGAGTGGCTCGGCTACTTCATCAACCCGGGCAACAAGATTATGTCTTCGCTCCTTCTCGGCTGCGGTCTGCCTGGCGGTATGATGGGTTCAATGATGGCCGACCTTGGCGGTATGCGCACTACTATTAATAACGTACGCAAGAAGAACGGTCTTGAGGAGTTCTCTATGGACGACCTTCTCATCAAGCTCTTCGACGAGGTGGAGTATGTATGGCCGCGCGTAGGCTATCCTCCATTGGTTACTCCGTTCTCACAGTACGTGAAGAACATCGCCCTCATGAACCTTCTCACTCTCGAGCAGGGCAAGGGACGCTTCGTAATGATGGACGACTCTATGTGGGGTATGATTCTCGGCAAGTCGGGTAAGATTCCTGGAACTATCGATCCGGAACTTGTTGAACTTGCAAAGAAGCAGGGCCGTGAGTTCACAGACGTTGACGCTCACACTCTTCTCACAGACGCTCTCGACGACTTCCGCAAGGAGATGGCAGAGAACGGATGGGAGTGCGGTCAGGACGACGAAGAACTCTTCGAGCTCGCTATGCACCCCGAGCAGTATCGCAACTACAAGAGCGGTCAGGCTAAGAAGAATTTCCTCGCCGACCTTCAGAAGCTCAAGGATGCCAAGCTCGGCGCAAACCTTTCTCCCGAGCAGCTCAGCGCTTACAAGCACGCTAAGGCTGACGCAGTTGTTGCTCCGGTTAAGGGCGACATCTATTGGGAGTTCTCTGGCGAGGGCGAGTGCGCTCCGACTGTTGAGCCGTTCATCGGTAAGGAGTACAAGGAGGGCGATGTGCTCTGCTACATCCAGGCTCCTTGGGGTGAGTTCGTTGAAGTGCCGGCAGCTCTTGGCGGCAAGCTCGTTGAAATCAATGCAAAGCGCGGCTCAAAGGTTCAGAAGGGCGACGTTATTGCATACATCGAGCGCGAGCACGAGTAAATATGTATAAGCAAATTATCGACAAATACTACGTAGGATGTGACGCATTGCGCCATATCCTACTAACACATAGCCAATCTGTAACGCAACGTGCGTTGCAGATTGCTTCGTTACATCCCGAACTTCACATCGACGTTGATTTCGTTGAGCAGGCAGCGATGCTTCACGACATCGGAATCATTCGTGTAGATGCCCCCGGCATTGAGTGTCATGGCACAGAACCATACATTCGTCATGGCGTCTGCGGCGCAGAAATGTTGCGCAGCGAAGGCTTGCCAGAGTGTTTTGCCCGTGTCTGCGAGCGTCATACCGGCGCCGGACTGACCCTCGACGATATTGTTTCGCAAGATCTGCCATTGCCACATCACGACTTGCAGCCCGAAACGATAGAGGAGAAGCTTATCTGCTATGCCGATAAGTTCTACTCGAAAACACATCTCGACCGCGAGAAGACCATTGAGCAGGCAGAACGTTCACTCGCCAAGTTCGGTGGCGACACATTGGCTCGGTTCCGCATGATGAAGGAACTGTTTGAGCCTGAGAAATAAAGTAAAGAACCAACATTATTCAAATTGAGAACAAAGACAGTTATAGCCCTATTGCTTTGCGCCATCATATTTGTGATGGCAAGTGCTGACGCACCCTCGAAGCAACGCAAAAAGAGTCTGAAAGTTCTTCGCGACTCAATGGAGATGAGCGACATTGCTTACACCATTGCGCGCGATACTTTGTTGAAGAAGGTTGACTCAACGCAGGTTTTTGGTGTTGACACAACCAAGATGGACTCTCTGCAACTCGCTATCTACCATCACAATAAGGCTATCGACGACTCCATACGCCTCGATTCTATCAACCGCCAGCGTGCGGGAGGCATCAACTCTCCAGTAAACTATTCGGCAAACGACTCGCTCGTATATGATGCTACCACAAAGACCGCGCGTCTTTTTGGCAGTTCTACCGTGAAATACGAGAATATGGACCTTGCCGCCGAGCGCATACACATGAGCCTCGACTCGTCTTTAGTGCACGCTACGGGCGCTAAGGACAAGGCAGACACAACAGGCGTAACGCTTTTCGGTACGCCCGTGTTCTCGATGGGTTCCGACAAGTACGAGAGCGACACCATGGCGTTCAATTTCAAGACAAAGAAGGGACTTATCAGCAACGTATACACACAGCAGGAGGACGGATTCTTGCGCAGCGAGATTTCGAAGCGCAGTCCGAATGGCGAAATCTTCCTTCAGCACGGACGTTATACTACCTGCGACGCCAAAGATCCCGACTTCTATATAGCCCTTTCGCGTGCCAAGGTGCGTCCTGGTAAGGAGGTCGTGTTCTGTCCGGCTTATCTTGTAGTGGCTGACGTGCCTCTGCCGTTTGCCATCCCATACGGCTTCTTCCCGTTCACAAAGAGCTATTCGAGCGGTTTCATCATGCCTACATACGGCGACGAGAGCAACCGCGGCTTCTATCTGCGCGACGGCGGCTACTACTTCGCCATCAGCGACAAGATGGACCTGAAACTTCTCGGCGAGATATACACTAAAGGCTCGTGGGGACTCTCCGCAGCGATGAACTATACCAAGCGCTACCGATTCAACGGCAGCTTCTATGCAAGTTTCCAGAACACGCAGACAGGTGACAAGGGAATGCCCGACTTCACGCGTTCGAAGAGTTTCAAGATTCAGTGGAGCCACCGCCAGGACCAGAAGGCGAATCCGTACAGTTCGCTCTCAGCCAGCGTCAACTTCGCTACGTCGAGCTACGAGCGCAACAACCTCAGTTCGCTGTACAATCCGCAGACCCTCACGCAGTCTACGCGTACATCGTCTGTGTCTTGGAGCACAACGTTCTCGAGCATCGGACTCTCGCTCAGTTCTACTGCCAACCTCTCGCAGAACATGCGCGACTCGTCGATAGCAATGACCTTGCCCGACCTCAACATCTCGCTCTCACGCTTCTATCCATTCAAACGCAAGCACGCCGTTGGCGACGAGCGTTGGTACGAGAAGATCTCGATGTCGTACACGGGTCACATCTCTAACAGCATCAACACGAAGGAGGACAAGCTGCTGCACTCGAATCTTATCAAGGACTGGAGCAACGGCTGGAACCACTCGATACCAATCAGCGGCAACTTCACGTTGTTCAACTATGTCAACCTCTCTCCGTCGTTCAACTTCCAGGACCGCATGTATTCTCATAAGGTGATGCGCTCGTGGGATGAGACGGCACAGCGTGAGGTGTGCGATACAATCTACGGTTTCAACAACGTCTACAACTATAGCTTCTCAATCGGAGCGTCGACAAAGCTCTACGGCTTCTACATCCCGAGCCGCAAGATATTCGGCGACAAGATTCAGGCTATACGCCATGTGGTTACTCCGAGCGTCAGCTTCAGCTACGCCCCCGACTTCAGTTCGTCGCGCTACGGCTACTATAAGACCTACCAGCGCACCAATGCCGACGGATCGGTCGACCTCGTAGAGTATTCGCCCTATAAAGATCAGCTCTTCGGCGTGCCTGGCAAGGGCAAGACGGGCAACATCGCGTTCGACCTCTCGAACAACATCGAGATGAAGGTGAAGAGCAGCAAGGACTCCACAGGCTTCAAGAAGCTCAGTATCATCGACGAACTCGGTCTGTCGATGAGTTACAATATGGCGGCTAAGGAGAAACCGCTTTCCGATCTCACCATGCGCATCCGCTTGAAGTGGTGGAAGAACTATACGTTCAACATGACCGCCGTCTTCGCCTCGTACGCTTACGAACTCGACAAGAACGGACGCCCGTTCGTGGGCAACCACACGCTTTGGGGCATGGGCAAGTTCGGACGCTTCCAGGGTACATCGCAGAACTTCTCGTTCACGCTGACGCCCGACAAACTTAAGAAATGGTTCGGTGGCGGCGACGACAACGACCGTAAGAAGAAAAACGGAAAGGATGACGAGGAAGGCATCGATACCGACATCGAGTCGAACGTAGACGACACGATGGTGAACGCCCAGCGTGGCGCCCGCAAAAAGAGTGGGGGAGGCAAGGCAGAAACCGACGCCGACGGCTACATGCGTTTCAACATGCCTTGGTCGCTCACGTTCGGCTACGGCATCACGATGCGCGAGAACACCAGTGGAAAGTTCAACACCAAGTCGATGCGCTATCCGTACAAGTTCTCGCAGAACCTCAACGTGAGCGGCAACCTTCGCATCAGCGACGGATGGAACATCTCGTTCTCGAGCGGTTACGACTTCGACCAGAACAAGCTCTCAATGACCACAGCATCGCTTCAGCGCGACCTCCATTGCTTCAATATGTCGTGCTCAGTAGTGCTTGCGCCGTACACAAGCTACAACTTCTCGTTCCGTTGTAACGCAGCTACGCTCACCGACGCCCTCAAGTACGACAAGCGTTCGGGATACAGCAACGCCGTGGAGTGGTATTAATAGAAAGACATCTCTTCTAACTATTTAAAAGTATATCAATGATAACTAAAAAGTCAAGATTACAGCTTGCAACAGCTTTATGCGGTGCGTTCATCTTCGGTGATGCTGTTTTTGCAAATGCTGCTACTGTTGTATTTCCGCAGCAGCAACAACCAGGCAAGGCAATTGCTATGAACACAACAGACCGTTTCGTTCTCAGCAACAACCTCTTTTCGGCATCTTACACACGCAAGGCAGGCAAGTTGCGTTTTGATGGTTGTAAGGCGATGAACCTGCTACCTTCGGAAACACTCTTTAAGTTGCGCCTTGAAGACGGCACCGAACTCTCGTCTGCCCATCTCGAACTGAAAGAGGTTAAGGTTCTAAAACGTAGCGGTGAAGTGAACGCAGTGCGCGAATCGCTCGCTGACGATGGCTACGCACTTACGGCAGTTTACAGCTATAAGGACTTTGTTATCACATACACTATAGAGCTTCGCGACGGATCGCATTATCTGCGCACCGAGATGCAGATAGATGCACTCAAAGATGTGCGTTTCGACTGCATCACGCCGATGACCTATACATATAATAATAAGAAGGTGAAGAATGCGCCGGTTGTCGTGGGCAATACCCGCGGCGCACTGCTTGCTAATAATTATATCTTTGCAGGTCTGGAAACACCGATGGGTCTAAATACCAACCGTGTGGATAGCACCGAGCTCGCTACAATCGACAGCCGTAAGATCGTAGCTGTAGAAGGCGACTGGGTTCGCCGCGCCACTCTCCACAAGGGCGAAATATGGCACGTGAGTGCCGTTGTCGGACTCATCGCTCCTGGTCAGGCACGCCGTTCTTTCCTTGCATATAGTGAGCGTGAGCGTGCTGCCTCTTGGCATCCGATGACCATCTACAACTCTTGGTATGAGCTGAATATAGACCGCAACAACGCACCTGGAAACCGTGGTGTGTACGATCCGGCTGACGTGCAGAACCTCAAGGGCGACTACACAGAGAACATGACCGCTACGCAGTGTACCGACGTTGTGCAGCACTGGAAGGACAAGTTCTATGATGTGTACGGCAAGGCTCCCGTAGCGTTTGTTTTCGACGACGGATGGGACGCTTACGGCACATGGACATTCAACCCTAACTTCCCTAATGGCTTCCATGATGCAGACAGCATTGCACGCACTATGGGCGCAGGCATCGGTGCTTGGCTCGGTCCGGTGGGTGGATATGGTGCGAGCGGCGAGTATCGTCGTGGTTATTGGCGCGAACGTGGCGGTATGCAGCTCAGCAATAAGGCGTATTTCGACTACTTCGTGAAGTGCTCAAAGGACATGATAGAGAAGTACGACTTCCGTTTCTTCAAGTTCGATGGTATCAGTGCGCAGTTCTCGGCTGTTGGTCCTGACCTCACCGATGCCGGTATTGAGAATTGCGAGGCTATCATAAGCATAGAAAACGAAGTGCGCAAGAAGCGTGCAGATATATTCTACAACACAACCGTAGGCACATGGGCTTCGCCGTTCTGGTTCCATGTGAGCGATGCCGTTTGGCGTCAGGAAGGCGACTTCGGAAAGGCTGGTGTCGGCGACGACCGCGAGCAGTGGATAACCTATCGCGACCGTCTCGTTCACCAAAACTTCATCGAGCGTTCGCCGCTCTGTCCGATCAACACGCTTATGACTCATGGTGTTATCCTCACTAAGTTCGGCGATGTTTCCAAGACAATGAATTATGACGGCATCGTGCGCGAGATGCGTTGTGCTTTCGGCTGCGGTTCGTCGATGGTAGAACTTTACACCGACTACAACTTGCTCGACTCAATCAAGGATAACCAGGGCAACGCAGGTACATTGTGGCGTCAGCTTGCCGACTGTATGGACTGGCAGCAGCGCAATACCGATGTGCTGCCCGACATACATTGGGTTGGCGGCAATCCGTGGGACGGAGAGAAGGCGAATATCTATGGTTGGGCGGCATGGAACGGCAAGAAGACCACGCTCACATTGCGCAACCCAGACACTGAGAAGCAGACGCTTGTGACAACGCTGCGTGAGGTGTTCGACATTCCGAGCTATGCTAAGTCGGCTGTTGTTCTGCGCAGTTCGTTCGCCGACCAGGTGATCGGTGCAGACGGTTTGTCTGGACTCGCAATGAACGAGGCAATAGACATCGATAGCGAGATCAATATCACAATGCCAGCCTCTTCAGTATTCGTTTTTGAAGGAATAGTGAAGTAGAAAATATTACAAGTAAATGTGTAAGATAAGGTGGAGTTGACAACAACTTCACCTTTTTTATGTGCTACTATATGCGTTCTTAACTACAACTTTTCTTCTTTTAAACCCAAATCGGTCATTAGAAAAAGCTTCTTGTCATTTTCTAATGACCGCC
>NZ_JAHQUY010000136.1 GCF_019052365.1 Leyella stercorea | reverse complement strand
CAAAGGTAACAAGCATAATGATTAAAAAAAAGGCTGCATCGCGGATACGCTTACGCTTTCGTTGCTCCTGTTGGCAAAAGTTTTGCAAAATATGACATAGAATCATTTAAATTAATTTTGAACACCTACTTATTTAGACAAATCGGCAGGAATAGGCAGCAATTTCTTTATTGCCTCCTCCGTTCCGGACGTTCCGACAGCTTTGGCAACCGCATCTCCATACCAATAAACAGTAGTTGCATAATCCACTGTCCCACTCACCCAACTCAACAGCTCAATATCGAAACGAAGAAGCGAAGAAAACGGAATGCCATCCAGATTCCGGGTACGGAAGAAGGTGTTATAACCGTGAGAACTCGCCTGGTCGGCACGGGGAGCACCGCCAAAAGGTGTTTGGAATGTTACGACCGGAGCCCATGAACTATTGTAGTAATCTTCTGTTCCAGTACCGAAATGAGACGGAAAGGAATCCTCATCCACCCAAATTTTTTCATCCCCTTCTCCGTACCAGGCACGCGAGTGGTTATACAGAGTCAGGACATCCCCTTTGTATATGCCCCGTCCAGTCAATGTGGCAAAATTCCACTCCCGGCAATTTGCATCATCATCCGGATGATCATAAACCGGAAGCCCGGTCTGCTGGCGCCAGGAAGCATGGAAATAGAGGGAACGCTCTCCCCACGGCAAAGGTGCCGTTCCCACTTTCATACTCACGTCTGCAGTGTGTGCGGAGATGTTCTGTAACAATAATCTGCCTTCTGTCTTGTAGGGCATCAGCCAGCGGCTCACCACCTTTCCTTGTCCGTCGGCAGACAAGAACCAGCTATCAACAGCTGGAGCTCCCATACCCCCTCCCGAATAATCCGAAAGAGGAACCCAAACTGTAGACCGGCCATCAAAATCAGCCTTGAATATAAGATTGCGCATAAGCTGGGCATAAGCCGTAGAATCAGCATTCGCAAGCTGAAAACTGATTTCATAAACCGCATTTTCCCCTTGCGGCAGGTCAATCCACAAAGAATCACCCGGCTGGAGCACCTGCCGCTTCTTGTCCATCTGCAAACCAGAACGGGATGCAGGATGCAGCAAGGCATCATCTACCTCTGAAATTCTTTTGCCAGCGCGGGCTACGGATTCCGCAGAAAAGGTTTCCACAGAAGTTCCTTCGGGATACTTTCGATAATTGATGTGATAGTATTTGGGAGTAGGCGCAATGCCCAGTTCGTCTTCAAATGTAATTTTACAGCTCCGGGCAAAAGGGATGGGCAGAAACAGAGTACTTCCGCCTTTCCCGTCCGGAGTATAGCTAGTGTGGGGCAGCAACAGTCCCCTACCCAATTCTGGTACTCCGAAGCGCATCAAATCATAGGCAGGAATTATCCATCTGGGAGTACTTTCTCCATCAAAGTAAAATCTCCAAGTTCCACGCTTGTCAATTGTTGTTATCCAGATACGGGTAATGGCTCCAGGCCCCTTTTCATCGAACATCACACGCTCAACTCTTCCATCAACCGTATCCATGCGGACAATACCATAACCATCATTGTTGGCAAACCATCCCGACGAATCGGGAGACACAGAGGAACGGTCATAACTGCTGACTTGCAGGCAACGGTATGGCACCAGCGGATAACGTGCGGATTCTTCTACGGATATCATTTCATCCAACAAAGAGTTCAAAGTCACTTGTGCCGCATCCTTCACACAAGAAGCCGAAGCCATCAAAGGCAAAAGCAGCAATGCAAACAAAAAATTTCTCATCTCCATATTAATTTAAGCATCCAAGCATCCAACTCCATCTTCGTCCCCTTCTTCTGCGCAAAAAGTTCGAAACTGGTTTGAGCCTCGCCCGGATAGGTTAATAATGTGAATGCCATGTCAGAATTTTCACTTATCTTAGTGTTGCAAAAAGAAAACAAGCAAAACTCTAATATGACATTGCAAAAATACAAATTAAATCTGAGAAACTCACTCCTTTTGGAGAAATATTTTTCCCTGTATGCCCAGCTCTCATCGGTCGTGTAGTCCACTACACTCCCTCTTCGGAGCCGAACATACAGACCAAAATAGAGCATAGATTCATTTAAATTATTTTTGAACACCTACTTAGGGCATGTATCTTAATATTAAGATACATGCCCTAAATTAAACTTGAAATAGTCATTAGCCATATCTGAGTTGTATATATTTAGTAAATTGGCAACAACAACTTCTATATGAACCTTGGCGTTCAACGCTGCTACAATACGTTCGAACACAGAATGGAGACAGTGCCTATCATTTCTCTTGCGTTCAAGATATCAAATAAAGTAACCATCGAACTGCCATTGGGCAATCTCGTGAAGCATGTTGTTGAAGATGTGGTTATGAAAAAAAGAAAGGAAGATTATGGCAATAGAAATTAAGGCAATACCTACCTTGGAAGGTAAGGATGCAGAAAGATTCATAGAGCGTGCTGATGAAGCAGAACGCAAGTTCAAGGGCTTTGACGGCATAGAGAACACACCAGCATTTAAGGCAATGCAGAGCATTCTGCGTAAATCAGGAATGACAAAATAATGGGATTTCTTGACGAGCACTGTTTGTTTCATGAGCTTACTGACGGTAAGCGTATCCGCGATGCTAGTAGATACACGTCAAAAAAAATATCGCTCAAGTTTTTATTCTTGAGCGATATTTTTTTGTTTCCATTTA
>NZ_JAHQUY010000135.1 GCF_019052365.1 Leyella stercorea | reverse complement strand
CTAAAAGCACTACCTTTGTACGCAATATAACAACAATACGTTTAAGGTCACAATTCGTGATTTTGAAAATGAATATAAATATGACAGATAAAATAGGAAAAAAGGAGGCAACCTTTGCAGTGCCGTACAATGGCGAGGACAACAACGATTATGTCGATGGCAAGGGCTTCTGCTGCAATGACGGCAGCTTGGAGGCTGCTCAAACACGAGCTTTAGCGAGAGCTGCAAAGAATAACTTCCAAGAAGGCGATACATACGAGAAGATGCAATTCTACTACCACCCAGACCATTTGGGTAGCAGTAGTTACATCACCAACCTTGATGGCGAGGTGGTGCAGCATATTGAGTATGTACCATTCGGCGAGGTATTTATGGAAGAACGAAACAACTTTACAAATCGAGTAGTAATGAAAGCAATGATTATACTATTAGTCTTCTCCTGTTTACTATTTTCTTGTTCAAATAATAGCAGGGAAAAATCTGTAGATAGTTCAGAACTATCTAATATAGATTATCGCCTTTTTCAAAATACACCAGCTTGGGAATTAGCCAAAGCTGTGCAAGAAGAGGACATGGATAATTTTGATAAGATTATTTCTGAAAATCCGCAAATAATCAATTATCAAGAATCCAAATATGGTAATACTCTTTTAATGTTAACGATTATAAATCAACAATTAAAACCATTTAAGGCATTACTAAAGAAAGGAGCAGCTGTTAATACACATAACACATTTGATGGCACATCACCTCTTATTGAAGCTTGTTCTTCTAAATACTACAACATTATTTTTACCAAAATACTAATTGAGTATGGTGCTAATATAAATGACATTGAAACAGGAAAAAGGAGGCAAGAGAATGGTACACGACTTACGCCTTTAATGGCGGCTTCCAAAACTGGGAATTTAGATTTGGTTAGATTTTTAGTGTCGAATGGGGCTGATGTAAATTACCAAAACGAATTTGGTCAATCAGCGTTGAGTGAATCTGTAATGACAGACAATTATAAAGTAGCTTATTATCTATTGCAAAATGGAGCGAATTATAACTTACCTATTTTTCACCGATATGATTATTCTATACCAATAGAAAATAGTGTTCCAGGAGATAAAGGGAAACCAATGTTTTTAATGGATGTATTAAAAGAAGATGAATCTGATTTTTATACAGATGAGTATAAATACAAAACACTAATTATTGATTTTTTAAAAGAACAAGGGGTTAAGTAGATGCTTTGAATTAGATTTTTGAGATACACTAAAAAACAGGTGCTATTTATATTCATATAGCAACGCCTCTCAGAACCGTAAATGACGGATCCACGTAATATGAAATTTATGTACAATAAAGATCATGCTAAATATCACCAAAAGTATGGAGTTAAGTAATATGATAAAAGAGAGTGAATGGTTTTGTGCTATAGAAGGCATAGCCATAGCCGAAAGAATCTATAATTTTTATTTTGAGGAATACGACTGTATTCCTCAAAATAAAAAAATAGGTGACCTTAAGATGTCGGTTGTGCAATATCGACTCTTTTGTGATTTTGAAGGACATCCAATAAAACGGAATAGATTCAAATACTTTAATGTAGCCTGTTGCAGTCCAATGAGCATTAAATGGAAAGAGTTGTTAAGAAAAAGTATTTGTAATAATCCTAAAGAATACGCATCTTTTGTAAAGTCCTTAAAGAAACCAAAAGAAATTAAGGGACATGTTGCGTTAAATTATGTTTTTGATGAGCGAGATAAAAGTAATGTGATTTCTTGCATAAATAAAATTCGAGAAAAACTGCCTTCAAAATTTACATTCTTAGATTTGCAAAATATTGCCGAGGATAATCAATTTGTAATCAATATGAACAATTTCACAGATGACACATCTGACGCTCCAACATATATTCGCATTTTTCTTATTTATAAATTTGGAGATAGTATTGGAAAGAGAATTCAATTTAATGAGCTGGATTTCGAGATTCATGGAAAAACTTTATCTTGTTGAACCCCACCATAAAAAGAAAAGAGAATGAATAACATAAATCCGTGGACTGCAATGCAGAAACCACGGATTTATACAAGTTGTGTATTTTTTATTTTTTCTTCTTTAACACATAGAACTTGGCGGTTTCACCTTCTGGTTCATTGCCAATCGAGTCTGTTAATACAATAAAGTTGGCATCCTTCACCTTGTAGATGGTATGCTCACCACTTGAAGGATGCACAAGCATCAATATATTACCGTCAAGCACTTGGAAAGTGCCTCTTAACTTTTCCTGCTCGTTCTGCTTTTCTTTGAATGTCCGTATCAACAAATAGGTACCATCAGCATTTAACGTGAGTGTTGTTTCAACATTAGGTGGTAACATACCGCAATATGTCCCAGCCATGGAATCCAAGCTAACTCTGTTTCCCAAAACTACCGTATATTCTTCAAGCTTATCAGCACACCTGCCTCCAGCGTAATGAGGCTGGCGAACGAGTGTCGTCCCGAATGGTAGAAATAGGTAAGTCCGTACTCTTTTCCACAAGCACATCGAAAGCCTTTTGGATGGAAAGCAACAACTGCTCGATGTCCTTGTTGGTCTCCACGGCTTCCTTGCTCTTGTTCTCCTTTGGCTGCTTTAGTGCTTTATGTTAATCGAAGTACAATCATCGCAATAATACTATTAATTTTACGTTCTTTTCAAAGAAAGGGGTTGTGCAATAGTGGCTTAAAGGCTAAAAGCACTACCTTTGTACGCAATATAACAACAATACGTTTAAGGTCACAATT
>NZ_JAHQUY010000134.1 GCF_019052365.1 Leyella stercorea | reverse complement strand
ATGTATTCCTGCATGTCATACGTTTTATATGTCATACGATAAATATGTAAAACGTTTGACATCGGCAGCTCCGTATTCTTCATAGAAATGCTTGATACGACAGTGAATCAGTACGTAGGCAAGTCAATACGACAGTGAATAACCGAAGCGTCAAAGAAGCGACCATACTTAGCTAAAGGCATTTGTTCCTCCATAGAGTTGCAGTATAATGGCTGTTTTCTCTTTTGCTCCGTATAGCCTCTTGAATATGGCATCACGAAGTTGCGCTGCACCATTGGAGTTTAGACGGAAGCAAATGGCAACAACCATAGGGAATCCATACAATGTTTGCCAAATGCCTTTGGAGGTTTCTTGTTTCTGTTGGACTTCCGACATCAACAACATACCTTCTTTATATATGGCTCTTATCACGGCTGTGAGCTTCGGGGCTGTGACATATAGCATATCAATCAACTCGCTCTCACTCATCCACAAGTTCTCCAAGTTGGACGGAATGGATAGCATTCCATTTCCGTCCACGGTGATTACAGTCCTTTTCATGCCATTCCTCCCATTGTAGGCAAATGCCCCTTGATTCGACTTTCAAAGACTGCTATGTCATGGTCAAGTTTGTTGCTTGTTACTTTGGCGTATATCTGCGTCGTGGTGATGTTTGTATGACCAAGAATCTTGCTCACGCTCTCTATCGGCATACCATACTCCAAGGCTAAAACAGCCCAAGAGTGGCGAGACACATGAAAAGAGACACGCTTTTTGATACCACACATTACCGCTACTTTCTTGATGCGTTTGTTGATGCTGTCAAGATTGCCGATGTTGAACAAATGACTGCCCTTTCTGAAAGATTTGTATCGCTCAACAATCTGCATAGGAATATCCATTAGCTTGATTTGGAAAGGCACACCTGTCTTCTGACGCTTGGAAACAATCCAAGGAGCACCGTTTATCATACAGATGTTATCTTCCGTCAAGTTCTTGATGTCGATGAAAGATATACCTGTCCAACAGCCAAAGAGAAAGAGGTCTCTCGCAAATGCCATGTTCGGGTCTTCCAAGTTTATCTCTGTCATGGCGGTAAGCTCGTCCAAGGTCAAGAACTCACGTTCCTTGTGGTCTGGGTCAACATGGTACATGGCAAATGGATTTCTCGGTATCTTGCCATTGTAGTGTGCGGTCGTGACAATATGCTTCAATGGTATGGAGTAAATCCAAATGGAGGACTGAGCAAGTCCGACGACATTCTTTAAGTACAGGCAATAGTCACGGATGAACTCCTCAGTAAGCTCATTCATGGACATATCGCTGCGCTTATACTGATACTTGATGAAATCGGCAACATACTTTCTCACTATAAGATACTTGCGGTAGGTGTTCTTGGCTCTGTCCTTGCCTACACGCTTGGCAAAGGCAGCGTTCTCCTTGTCAAAGGCTCGGAGTAATGTCTCGTACTCCGTGCCTATGCCTTGGTAGGCGTTTCTCACCATTTCTGCGGTAACGAACGCCTCATGGTCTGAAAGGCGTTGGTAATGCTTGGCGATTTGAGCCTTGATGTTGTCAAGCGCAAAGTTTACCTCCTTGGCTTCCTTGCTCTTGCCGATGGCTCTGTTGCCCTTGGCATCCCAGATAGCCTTGGTCACGCTCTGCTTGCAACTGAACTGTGCGATAGTTCCGTTGATTGTCACTCGCCCCATGATTGGGACAATTCCATTTCTCTCCTTGCTTCCGTTTACATAGAAGACTGTCTTGAAAGTGCATCTCATAATTCTTACTTTTTTGTTCGGTGCAAAATTAAACTATGAGAGTTGCATGGCAAAACTAAAACTTACGCAGAATGGAGAAATATGAACCGCCACCGTTAAAAATGCTTATTAGGGCGTTTCTGCGAGGTAATGATTTGAAAGCGTTTCTATTTCTCCAATCTGCGTTTTTCGCTTTTCCTCGTCTATGCCACTTAAAGCCAACGACTGCCACAACCACTTGAAACTCAAAACAAAAGCATCATCCTGCTATTTTTTGCTTTTTTAGGCGTTATTTTCTTGTAAAAACAAGACGGTATTCTTGCAAAATGAAGGATATTATTGTGAAAACAAAGCAGCATTTACATAAAAACAAGCCAAACTCGCTCTATTACAAGAAAATAAATAGAAAAACATTTCGGCGTTCGAAATAAACTTAGTACCTTTGCAGCCGCTATTACGAGATAGTAGCATAATTCAAACCACAAATTAAAATTAAATTTTAAACAATGGCAACAAAGATCAGACTTCAGCGCGGCGGTCGTAAGAGCTACGCTTTTTATCGTATCGTAATCGCTGACGCAAGAGCACCACGTGATGGTAGATTTACTGAGAAGATTGGTACTTACAACCCTAACACCAATCCTGCTACTGTAGATTTGGATTTCGACCGTGCACTCTACTGGGTAGAGACAGGCGCACAGCCGACAGCAACAGCTCACAACATCCTCAAGGGCGAGGGCGTTTATCTTATGAAGCACCTCCGCGGTGGCGTTAAGAAGGGCGCATTCGACGAGGCTACAGCACAGAAGAAGTTCGACGCATGGAAGGCAGACAAGCAGAAGGGCTTGGACACCGTACGCGAGAACGAGGCTAAGGCTAAGGCAGAGGCTGCTGCTAAGGAGCTCGAGGCTGAGAAGAAGCTCAACGAGGCTATCGCTAAGAAGGTAGCTGAGAAGAAGGCTGCTGAGGCTGCTGCAAAGGCAGAGGCAGAGGCTGCTGCTAACGCAGAGGCTACAGAGGAAGCTCCGGCAGAGGCTTAATCAAAGAAAATCCGTCACTAAGACACATATAAATCCTGAGAACGAGAACGTTCTCGGGATTTATTGTTTTTATACAACTTATCACTACTGTCCCGTTAAAGTGGACTAATCGCTCTTTGAATTAATTGAAATACAGT
>NZ_JAHQUY010000133.1 GCF_019052365.1 Leyella stercorea | reverse complement strand
TTATAAAAAATACGTACTTTCCATATTGCAAAGTTACAATTTATTACGCAGATTTGTCGTAACTTTGCATAAAATATCAAATACTAAAAATCGACAAAACGCAAACGATAAAAATGCAGAACATAGACAAAAGCATACTACGCATAGCCCTGCCCTCGATAGTGGCTAACATCACCGTGCCGCTGCTCGGACTGGTAGACATGGCTGTCTCGGGACATCTCGGCAACGCCGTGTACATCGGCGCAGTGGCTGTAGGCTCGATGATATTCAACGTCATCTACTGGGTGTTCGGCTTTCTGCGCATGGGCACGAGCGGAATGACATCGCAGGCGCTCGGACGGCGCGACATGGGCGACGTGGCTACCACGCTGGCGCGCTCCATCGCCGTGGCTATAGGCGTGGCGGCGTTCATTCTGCTGCTGCAACGACCGCTCGGCACGGCTACTCTCGCCCTCGTCGGCGCCACGGAGGAGATAAACGCCGAGGCGTGGCACTACTTCCGCATCTGCGTCTGGGGCGCACCTGCCATGCTCTGCCTGTACAGTCTGACGGGCTGGTACATCGGCATGCAGAACACACGCCTGCCTATGTTCATCTCCATTATGCAGAACGTGGTGAACATCGCAGCCAGCTGCACGTTCGTCTACGCCTTCGGCATGAAGGTGGAGGGCATAGCGCTGGGCACACTCACGGCGCAATACGCCGGTCTGCTCGTCAGCGTGGCGCTCTGGAGCGCCACCTACGGCAAGCGCATACTGCGCCATGTAGAGTGGCGGCGCATTGTGGAGGGCACGGCTATGCGTCGCTTCTTCGGCGTGAACCGCGACATCTTCCTGCGCACGCTGTGCCTCGTGGCTGTCAACTTCTACTTCCTCTCGGCAGGTGCGTCGCAGGGCGCAGTGGTACTGGCTGTGAACACGCTGCTCATGCAGCTCTTCACACTCTACTCATACGTGATGGACGGCTTCGCCTTTGCCGGCGAGGCGCTCTGCGGCAAACACTACGGCGCGCGCAACCACAAGGAGTTCGGTCGCACGGTGCGCCGCCTCTTCGCCTGGGGCGCAGCGCTCACCGCCGCCTACACGCTCGTCTACGCCGTGGGCGGCACGGGCTTTCTCGCTCTGCTCACCGACGAGCCTAACGTCGTGGCTGCCGCCGCCGACTATGCTCCGTGGGCTGTGCTGATACCGGTCTGCGGCTTGGCGGCGTTCATCTGGGACGGCGTCTTCATCGGCACCACCAACACGCGCGGCATGTTCGCCGCCACGGCTGTAGCGATGCTGGTCTTCTTCGCCGTCTATCTCTCGCTACGCGGCGTGTGGCACAACCATGCGCTGTGGCTGGCATTCCTGGCGTATCTCGCCGCGAGAGGAGCGGTGCAGAGCGCGATATATTTGAGGACCGCAAGGTAGAGGTCCTCAAATAAATGGGGACTGCATACAATTTGCCACAGAAAATAATATCTTGAAAATCACATGCAAATTTGCTCATCAGAAACAAAATCGAAAAAAGTTGCACACTCTTCTATCTTTTTTTCTATTCTTTTCTTTGCAATTTCACAATACCTTTTTTCAATTTCAAATCCAATAAACTTTCGCTTCAGTTCCACTGCAACAGCTCCTACAGTTCCTGAACCCATGAAAGGGTCAAGAACAAGATCATTCTTGTTAGTAAATCCCAGCATCAACCGTTTAATTAAATCTTCAGGAAATTGGGCAGGATGAGCAGTTCGTTCCACAGAAGAACGATTTGCACCTGAAGTAACCTTAGCTATTTCCCAGATATCAGAAGGATTTTTACCAATTGAATTACAACGCAATTTTCCTTTCTTCTTTTGATTTGGATATTTAACATTAGGATCCCTTATTGAATCAAGATTAAAAGTATAACAATCTTTATCCTTAACATACCAAAGAATTTTTTCATTTCGAGGAGACAAATATTTCTTTGCAGCAATACCAGCCTCATAATGCCAAATAATTTCTTGATTTAAATAAAATGGAATCTTGTCCCATATAAGGTATGGGATAGGCACAGCTCTTCCTTTATCTCTAACTGACAAATACCCAACATTCAATAAAAAATTGCCCGTAGACAGAGTTATTTTTTCAATACTCCTTGCAATACGAGAAAGCCAACTTAAATAATCGCCAAGTGGCATAATATCCTCATATTCTTTCCCTATATTATATGGAGGACTGGTAATTGTAGACGCAAGACATGGAGTATTCAAATGTTTCAAAGCATTTTCACAATCCATATTGTATAGCAATCCATACTCACATTCAAAAAATGGTTCACCTAAGGTTTGCTTTATTTCTTCAAACATACGCTTCTTTTTTAAATGCAAAATTAATAATAATTTATTCCAAAGTACAAGATTCTGAGGTAGAATGTTTTTATTTATTTATTTTTGCACGGAAATAAAATTTTAAATCATTTTATAGCTCTATAAATTTCAATCAATTTATTTTTATATGCTTCAGGTTTTAAGCGGGCCTGCTGCCCTGTCGCTGCTTTCTGCGCAATCCAATCCTTATGCTCCAAATAACCAAAACGAATAATCGTAATCTTGGGACGAGGGTTAAATTTGCTAATTTTTTCAAAATTTATTGTTATATAGTAACCATTCTTGTCTTTTGTTTCAGAATCAGAAGAAGGTTGTGCATAGCTTCGATTTGCAAATATTTGGGTGGCATTAGAAGATGCTTTTATCTCAATACCCATTGAAAGATCTTTCATATCATGAATATCTTTCTCGTTTTTAAGTTCACCAACTTTATACCTTTTGGGAAATTCCAGTGATAAATAGTGTGCTACTAGTTCATGAAGAAAGAAACTTAGTATTTGTGGTGAAGGAAATATTTCTTTACCTATACTAAATGAACCAATTTTAGAATTAAACCTTAATTCCGCAACACTTTAGTTTAACATTATTTATAATATCCTGAGCAACA
>NZ_JAHQUY010000016.1 GCF_019052365.1 Leyella stercorea | reverse complement strand
TTCGAAAGAATATCCTTAAACTTTCGTGTGCAAAGATAATAAAATTATTAATTGCACATAATAAAACACTTAAATATATAAGAAACATTAACATAAATAAGGGTATGGATGGACTTGAATTAAAGAAAATCTTAATCGGTAAGGGCTATATGTTGAAAGACATTGCCGCCAAATTAGGAATGACACAACCTAATTTCAGCCAAATAATAAAGGCACAGGATATAAAAACTGGCACATTGGAGAGTATCTGTGATGTACTTGGCGTAAAGATGGATTTCTTCTATGGCGAGACAAAGTATGCTCCTGTTACCAAACAGGAGTCAACCGAAGATGACCAAATGGCAACCGAAGACCTTAGCCAAAAGGTTCAGTATTTGCAAGGTCAGTTGACAGCAATGAAGGAAGCCTACCGTTTCCTTCTCGACAGCCTTTCAACAAACGGTTCGTCTAATACTTTGCGTCAAGCAGCGAACGAGTAAAACATGAGTGTAAAATCATCTATCATGATTTCACTAAAGGTAATAAGAAAAAGTAATATACTATAAATATATATGGAAATGTTTTACATATGTTTCCAATAACTTCACGCATCTCCCATTTACAAAGGATTTTTTGCTGCTGCGCAGGCTGCTGTAGAGGAATAATAAGATAAGCCCTCGTAACTAACGAGTTAGGCGGTAAGTCTCTGATAATAAAGAGGCTTGCCGCCTAAATTGTTTTTGGTGGGTCTGCACGTTCTGCACACTAATCATGCAGAATTTGTAGGCTTTGCTTACAAAAACTGACACAAACTTTGGTGGTCGTGCTTACAAGTGCTTACAAACGATTTTTGATGAACAACAAAATAGAATTGAAATTATGGCTCTATTCAAAGCAACGGTAAGAACGCCACGAAAGGACGGCTTCTACCAAGTGTACATCCGGGTGATGCAGAACCGCAAACCCGGCTACATCAAGACAGACAAGGTTGTTACCAAGAAACAGCTTGATCGAGAAGGGAATATTACCGACCCATTTGTGACGGAATATTGCGCAATGCGCATATTGAGGTTTAGTGAGCTGCTTAACAGGGTGGACTGCACAAGGTGGACGGTCAGGCAGATAATCGAGTATGTGACCAAGGAGGACGAGGACTTGTGCTTCTCTGACTATGCTGCACTTCACATAGACCGTATGATTGACAACGGACAGGTGCGGAACGCCAAGAACTACAAACTGGCGTTGCAGCACATGGAGAGGTTTGCAGGTACCAACAGGCTTATGTTCGGACAGCTGACATCGACATTCGTGAACCGATGGATAGCTACGTTGGAGCAGACGCACAGGGCAAAGGAAATGTACCCTGTGTGCATAAGGCAAGTGTTCAGAGCTGCCATCAAGGAATACAACGACTATGACAACGGCATCATCCGTATCAGGACGAACCCTTGGGGCAAGGTGAAGATACCACAGGCGGACCGCTCGACAAAGATTGCCATCAGCCCGGAGGAATGCCGACTGTTCTTTGCTGCACCATTGCCGGAAACGAAGTTCATTGACCCGGTGCCAGAGATTGGGCGTGACGTGGCCAAGATGATACTTTGCCTTGCAGGTATCAACACGGTTGACCTGTTCGAAATGCCAAGGGACGGCTATCACAACGGAATATTATGCTACAACAGGGCGAAGACGAAGAAGGTACGCACGGATGATGCGTATATCGAGATGCGCGTGGAGCCGGTTATCCAGCCATTGGTGGAGAAGTACAAATCGCACGATCCAAACGACAAGTACTTCTTCAACTTCCATGAAAGGTTTTGTGACAGTGACTCTTTCTGTGCTTGTGTGAACAAAGGCATCAAGATGGTTTGTGAGAGTATGGGCATCCCGAAAGCGAAGCAGTACAAGGCATACACGTTCCGGCACACATGGGGAACAGTGGCGCAGAACGACTGCAAAGCATCCATTGACGAGGTTGCATTTGCCATGAACCACTCTCATGGGCGCACCATCACACGAGGTTATATCAAGTTGGACTTCACACCGGCGTGGGATCTCAACGCTAAAGTGATTGACTTCATCTTCTTCAGCACACGCAGGAGCAAGCAGGGAATGGCGCGAGACGTTGACGAACGGAAGGACGCTTTGTTCCGCATAGCACCGAAGTACATGATTTATGCCCGGGCCTACTTCCGTGGTGAGGTTCTGGCCGAGGTGAGCGACATTGGCTTCAGCAACATTGACGAGATAATATCACGGCTGGCGGCGAAGCTGCCGGACAGCATCCCGGAAAGATGTGCAGTTCAATTCAGAATTAAAAACGTTGACACGGAACGTGAGGCGGTGTATGAACGCACCAAAGGTAAGGGCTTTTAATTTTTGTCCGGCTTTGCAATTGCAAGGTCGGACATTTTCATTTTGTAGTATCTCAGAAAGTAAAAAAAGAACTTCAAACTCGAAGTCTTTTTGTCGTCGTTGTTGTCGTATTATACGACGTAAGGAGTATAATATATATCTATATTCCTTTATCCTTTATGTTTATATAACATTCGTTATATCTATACGCGCGCGCGAGGAAAACCCCATAGGGGATATTATTTGTTTCGAGTTTTCTTCTTTTGAAAAACCCCTTAGGGGTTTCTAAAATAACCCCATAGGGGTTTTTATTCGCTGTAACGTCTTAAATATCAACGAATAACGGCATTTTATGTTTTTCGCTTTTTGTCATAGTTCATTAGGGTTTAAGCATGTTCTTTACAATTCGTTTCAGTGGAGTTTTCTGTTTTAAGTCGATGATTACTTGAAAAATTATGTAGTTGTCGAGGGGTTTATTTACGGTTGATTTTCATGCAGTTTCAAAAACGGGTAAGGGGTTTTATAAATAACCCCATAGGGGTTTTTGTTTTGCGTTTTTAATAACCCCTTAGGGGTTTCTGAAATAACCCCATAGGGGTTTTTGTTGAAGAGTTTGGGAATAAAAAACGACCCATCCTCACGGACAGGTCGAAGCCTAAAAAACTATGAGTAAACAAAATGAGTCGGTCTAAAAGTAGATGAAATAGAGACTGGCTTAATCGTCCTCGTCGTCGTCATCATCTTCTTCCTCGCCACAAAGGACGCGCAGCTTGTCTTCGATTGTGCGTACGCTGACGTGTGCGTTCATGTCAACGTCGATAGCCTTCATCTTTGGCGTATGGAACTCCAGCAAGCGCAGCTCTGCGTTTACGCGATCGTCAGGCGCAAGCATCATCATGTCGCAATCGAAGTCTGACATTGTGCGCTTCTTACCGTCGTCGCCAACTATTTCCTTGGGTTCGAAGTATGCCAAGGAATGTGTTTTGATGAACCCTTTAATCGGGTTCTCCTTGTTTGGTGTGCCCTTTTTCCTGCCACCGGTCTTCATTCCCTTCATATTGAATATGTTTTGTGTTGCGCCGTTGGCGCAAAAGTTAAAAGTACTGAGCAAAGATACATTACTAATTTAGCGCACGAATTATAACTTTTGAAACATAAAACGATATGGGACTAATTGGTAGCATAGCAGGAGGCGCACTCGGAGCAGCCGGCAGCATCTTTGGCGGCATCAGCGCAAGCAAGGCGATGAGACGAGTGAAGAAGAACCTCCAAGCACAGAAGGAGGCCAACCAGAACTGGTATGACCGTCGTTATAACGAGGATGCGACGCAGAGGGCGGACGCTCAGCGCATACTCACCCAGACGGAGGAGAGCATCAGGAACCGCAACCGACAGGCGGCAGGTGCCCAAGCCGTGATGGGTGGTACTGACGAGAGCACAGCAGCAGCCAAGGCCGCGAACGCACAAGCATTGGCCGATGCAACGTCGCAGATAGCTGTCAATGCGGAGAATCGCAAAGACCAGATTGAGCAGACCTATCAGCAGCGCGACTCGCAGATCAACGAAGCGTTGAACAATTTGGAGATTAACAAGGCACAAGCCATCAGTCAAGCCGTGCAGGGCGTTGCCAAAGCAGGTGCAGGGATTGCTGGAGCCTTCTAAAAACATTTGACATGAGCAATTGGACAGAAGAACAGCAGGAACAGTACGAGCAGGGCAATGATGGTGGATATACCCCACCTAAAGGTTCGCTTGACTGGGCCGAGCAGCCTGCACAGCCAGAGCCAGCACCGAAAGGGACGGAGGCATGGACTGAGCAGAACAGCGGAGGCAATGCACCGGAGCCGTCGGAGTCGAAAGAACCACCAAAGACAGATGTGGCACCACCTGCCGACAAGCCAGCCGGTGTGTCGCCACACAACGACACGATGGGCTACGATCAGCAGATAGCAGCCTTGCAGGAAGCCGCTAACCGCGTGAAGCCGGAAACTGAGGAGGAACGCAAGAAGAGAGAACGTAGGGAGAAGTCAGCGAAGATTGTTTCAGCTGTCAGCGACGGTCTGCAAGCGTTGAGCAACCTTTTCTTCACTACTCGCGGTGCTCCTAACATGTATGACCACAAGGAGGCAAGCCAGCTCACGCCATTGCAGGAGAAACTGGAGAAGCTGAAAGCTGAACGACAAGCCAACGCGGACAAATACCTCCAGTATTCACTCAAAATCGGTGACGCACAGAATGAGCGTGCCAAGACCTTGCGAGAAATGGAAGCACAGCAGGAGGCACTGAGATTGGCAAGGGAGAAGGCACAGCGTGAGCAAGAGGAGCACGGATGGCTTGCGGCATTGCAGCCCGACAAGCAGCGTGAGCAAGCTGGTAAGGCCACTAAAGCCGAGCAGGAGGCTATTACCGCTGAGGCAGAAGCGGAAAATGCTCCAGACCTCTATAAGGAAAAGGTAAACACGGAGAGAAACCGAGGCAAGGCAGCGGCGGCATCGGCCGAAGCAAGCCATGCTTCAGCTGCAGACCATTACGCTTCAGCAAATGAGCACAAAACCAATACCCGGGGACGTTTCCAGTGGTGGGACGAGAACGGAAACATGCATTATGCCAAGACCGAAAACGAAGCTATTACCAAGGCTCGCCAGCATGGAACACTTGACAGTGTAACTGTGAACACTACGGACAGCACAGACAGCGATGTGTTGCGTCGTGGCAAAGTTACGGGCAAGAAGAAGACCAAGAAGACCACATCAAAGAAGGTGTTCTACCCCGGAATTAGGAAGAAGCCTGCGGCAACGAAGCCACCGGCGAAACCAGCTGCAAAGCCGAGTGGTGGCAAGCGAGGAGGCAATTGGGCTTCAGGACTGACAATATAACGCAAAACAGAAATCATTATGCCATTAGACAATAGTAAACTCAAAAAAGTGTATGCTACCCTGCAACAGGGTGGGTATAAGCAGGACTATAAAACTTTCCTGAAGGGGTTCACGGGGAATGACCATTACGAGAACCGCAAGAAGGTGTATGACTTGCTTTCTGCAAATGGTGCGCGGATTGGCTCCTCGTATGAGGAGTTCATGAAGAAGATGCAGGTGGCACCTGCTCCTGCAAAGTCAACTCCAGCCAAACCCAAGGGAACGCCCATCACTGAGGCTTACCGCCAGAAGGTGCTGGCAAATGTAGGCAACATGATGGCCGAGACAAATGCCTCGATCCAGCGTACGCAGAACCGCATGGACTATGCAAGAGCCAACGCTGGGCTGAGAGTGCCGCGCGTCACCATTGGAGATAAGAACAGTGGTGTGCGCTTGGGACAAAATACCAAGGTCGTAGCCAAGAAACCACAGTACAACCCCAAGTCGGGCAAGATGGAGCAGACCTATATCACGGAAAGTGGCAACGAATTCACAGATCGTGGTGCGGCTGATTTGGAGCAGAATACCATCGACGCGTACAAGGATAGCATGAGCGTAAGTGGTCAGTTGCGTGATGCTTATGCTGAGCGTGACAGATTGGACGAGGCCATGAAAAAGCGCATGAAGGAGATTGATGAACGCCCTAACCAGCGTTTCAACGACTTCATGCGTGAGTCGGCAGCAGCCATGACACCCGGTGCAGGTCCAGCTGGTGAGCTGGAGGCTCGTATGTCGAAATATGACAACGATGACGAGTACCTGCAACTCATGGCCGCAGCCCGAAAGAACCATCAGACCATCCAGTTGTTGGAGGACAAGAAGAACAACCAGATGAACAGTTTCTGGCATTCGCTCGGCACAACGGCACTGAACGGCTATACCTTTACTGATGGTATGAGTGAGATGCGTGACGCAACCGCCCTGACGCGTGCCTCTAAGCATATTGACAGCATCAACAGAAAACGTGCGGCAGGTAAGCCTCTGACAAGAGAAGAGCAGACAGCCGAGGCCGTTCTGAAGAATTTTGCCACGGACAATGCCGTGCAGGGTATGTATGGCGGAGATTATGGTGCATGGGCAAGGGCTGGTGGTATGACTGCAAATTCACTTGACTTCATGAAAGACCTTATGCTCAATCCCGGTGCTGGCAGCATGGCTAAGGGCATCATGCGAGGAACTGCAAAGGGAATGGCCAAAGGTTTAGCCAAAGTGACAGGCAAGGAAGCTGCCCAGTTGTGGAAGAACAACGTGGTGCGCAGGACGCTGAAAGCGACAGGTGTGCTGATAGGTGCCCATACGGCCGGTGCATACGTCAGCAATACAACTGGCATAGGCAGAACAGCCGCCACGATGGGTACACTGGCTTCGGGAAAGGTCGGTGTGGACGACAATGGCAATTATATGGTAGAGAACGCTATGGGACTACTCCCTGCCTTTGCTGAAGCAGAGCGTCAGCAAGCACGCGAGAACGGCTCGGAGATGTTCGGTGAGTTCATTCCCGGTGTCGGTGGCATGGTGAAGAAAGGCTTGGAGAAGATAGGGCTGAGCAAGTTGTCGGGTGCGATGACAAACATCGGCAACAAGGAATGGTACAAGCAGTATAGTAGATTGCTTGAGTCTGGCGGTTATAATGGTTTGCCCGGTGAGGCTTTGGAGGAATACGAGGGGTCGCTTTTTGATGCGCTTACTGGCCATGCCGGGGACGCATGGGACGACATGACGAACTTGCAGAACCATGTGGACATCTGGCTGGGGTGTGCTACCATGGGCGCACTGCTTGGCTCTGTACCGATGATGATGCATGGTCATCACACGGCACTGTACTACCGCTACAAGCACAACACGGACAAAGCCGACAACCTCGCCTCGTTCCGAATGACCGCAGAACGCTGGGCACCTCTGCACGACAAGATTGACAACACGGACAACAGCAAGATGGCGGATGTAGTGACAGGCATCATCAACAATCCCGACCTCCATCCCGAAGAAAAGAAAGCGGCATTGAACTATGTGCGCAATCTGACGATGATGAGAGGCTACAACATTGCGCAGGTGAACAATGCCAGTGACGATGAGGAGCAGCGTCCCGAGGTGCAGAGCGTGAATGACAACTACTCAAAGGGTTACGACACCACGGAACCACAGGCCATGAATGATGCGAAGAACCTGCTTGACATGAAACGTGAGCAGGTGGCGAAGGAGCATGGCATTGAGAATGTGGACGAGGTGGACGCTCTTATTGGCGATGATCCTTTGCGCTACATTGAGGAGCAGAAGCAGTTGGGCAATACGGACAAGCTCCAGTCTGTCATTGATTATGCTAACGCGAAGTCGGCATACGATGGTATGGTACAGCGTGTGCAGGACGACATTGACAGCCGTATTGAGGAAACCAATGCGACAGTAGACAGCCGTGTGAACCGCCATGACGGAATGATACACCCTGCATCATTGAAGTTGCAGAACGAGGACGGCACGGACAAGAAAGTCTATATCGTCAGTGGCAATGTGGTGATGTTCGATGACGGAAAGGGCGTTGATAGGGAAAAATCGGACAACACGATTGTTATCCGTGATGTTGAGACTGGCGAGATGAAAGTAATTCCGCCAGACCTTATCCGTGGCTTGGACGCAGCCGTAGACCCCGAGGAGGAGAAAGCGAGAGCAAGGGAAGCTATCATTGAGGAAATGTCACAGACCGCAGCAAACAACGTGGACGGTGTGGTGTCTTTCAATGAAGGTGACACCTATACGTTGACTGACGAGAATGGAGAACAGACGCAAGTGACGCTTGTTGCCAACGAGCAGGGACTTGTTGACAATGGGGACGGAACTGTCAACGTGACTGTTGACGGCCAGAATGTCGTGCCCATGAGCATGGAGGATATACAAGGTGGTGTGGATGCCACCAATATGGCTCGTACCGTGCAAGCCGAGCAGGAGCGTCAAGCCAATGGTGAAAACGTACCAAATTCGGATGAAAGTGTACAGAATGATGGTGAAAACGTACAGGAAACGCCTGATGGCGTAGAATATGGCGTGAACGACACCTTTACGTTTATAGATGGTGAAGGCGCAACCATTCATGGCGAGGTGCAGGGTATAAGCGATGACGGTGTGGAGATACGCACGGACGAGCCGTTGAACGGAAAGCGTGTGCAGGTTATCCCTGTCGAGGAGTTTGAGAACAATGTCGAGAGCATCAATGATGCTGACGGCAATCAAGTATGGGCGAGAGAGTATGCCGAAGATGCGGCTGCTACTGAGGAGGTATCAGATAGTACCGAACCGCTTGACCATGATTTAGTTGCTCCTGCAACTCCGACAACGGAAGAACTTGTACAGATGGCGCGTGGCGGCAATGAACTTGCCCAGCATCAACTTGAAGCGCAGGGTGTGGAGTGGGAAGAACCTGCCAAAATGCAGCAGACCTCTCTCTCCCGTGTACCCATCAACGAGGAAACCGGTGAACCTATGTTTGAGAAGGCAGACCGCGAGACAGCCCTTGATGCTCTCAACGAGGTTACCGGAGGCAACGATGAAAATACTACTGCCATCGTGAGAGCGCAAGTAGAACAGGCGACTAAGGCACTTGAAGCGTTGAAGAAGAAGGAACCTACAAAGAAAACTCCTTCTCTGAAAGGCTCACCAATGGCAATGGTAAAGGCGCAGCAGGAAGCAGAGGCCAACTACAACACCGCCATGGAAGACTATAACGCCCAAGTAGCCGCAGCCGAAGAGAACTTGAACGCATGGTCGCGCATCAACTCCCTTATGAATGACAGAAAGCGTGCTATCCGTGAGCAGCAGGAGGCTGAGCGCAAGGCTCGCGAGGAAAAGCTACACGCAGAAGCCGTTGCACGTCTGGAGGAAGACAAGCGCATTGCCGCTGAGAAAGCAGCCGAGCAAGAGGCCGTCGGCACTCATGCCGTGAACCCGAAGATAAAAGCAAAGTGGGACGGAGCCACCAAGGTTGAGGGCAATCCTAATGCTATCACCCTTGCAGATGGTTCTACAATCCGTGGTCACTACGTCCTCACTGAGGCAGGAGCAGCCACAGCCAGCCATGACGTGAACAATGCCTACGAGCCTACTGAAGGTTTCCCGGTTGATGAGAATGGTGAGAGCGTGAATGACCGCGACTACAAGCGTGACAAAGACGCGCAGCGCATTGTAAGGGATATGGCAGACAGCTACGACAGCAGAGCTTTGCAGACACCAGTCATTGTCAGCAAGGACGGCGTTGTGCTTTCGGGCAACAACCGCACTATGTCGGGCGAGATTGCAGCAAAGAACGGCACAGACAAAGCGTATGTGGACCACTTGCGCGAGTTTGGAGCCATGTTCGGTTTTACTCCCGAGCAGATAGACGGCATGCAACATCCGCGCGTTGTCTTTGTTCCAGATGAGGAACTGCCATACGATGCAAGTACGTTTGCACGCTTCAACGCAGAACAGCAGAAGAAGCAGAGCAAGCCTGAGCACGCTGTGAAACTTGGCAAGATTGTTCCTGACAATGTGTTCACAAGCATCACCAATGACATCAGCCGCTTTGACCGCATGTCTGACTACTATGCCGACGACAGATCAGTGGCTTCTGCCATCAGTCAGTTGTTGGATGCAGGAGTTATTAACGAAATGCAGTTACCAGAGCTTCGCACTGGCAATGCTTTGTCGGCAGCAGGTAAGGAACTTATCGAGAACACACTTATAGGCAAGGTCTTCCAGACTTCGCCCGATGCCGTGCGCCAGATTATCAGCACACCGACACTTCGTCAGTCTGTTGTTATGGGCTTGAACGAGATTGCCAACAACCGCACACTTGCCAAGAGCGGCTATGACCTTAGCAAGGAATTGGCAGCAGCCGTTGATCTTGTGAGTCGTGCCAAGTCTGACTCGCCCGAGATCTATAAGGAAGGTATGCCGGTATCTCCTTACGGCAGACAGCAGGGCCTGTTTGACGACGAATACGGAGACAGTCGTGTAACCGATGGCGTTACGTTGCTCCTTGCCGACCTGCTGAACAGCGGAAAACCGAGCGACTTGCGCAAGGTTCTCTCTACATACAATAATGAGGCTGCATCACCTGCTGCAGGTCAGATAGACATGTTTAGCGGTGACGTGACCTCTAAGGAAGAAATTCTCAAAAACGTAATCGAATATTTCAGAAATGCTACACCAAAAGAACAACAAGCCCTCATCGACGCAGCCGTTGCAGAACGCAAACGGAGAGCAGAAGCTGCAGAGCCAGCTGGAGGAGACGAGGCAAGCGAACAAGCTACGGTTGTTGCTGAGAGCGATGCAGAGCCTCAACAGCCAGTCGTAGCCAGTGAAGAACCAGTTAAGGGTAACGAACCCGATGCCGACGCATTGGCGAAGGAAGCCGAAGAAAAACTGAGCGAGCGCATCACCGACACAGAAGACGAGTGGACGGAACCAAGCGAATATGGAGAAATCTACAAGCACCGTATGTTCGTTGATGGCAAGGAAGTTATCAAGGTTGATGCTCCTGACAAGAGCAAGAATTATCCCGGAACCTATTATGAGATTGACGGCAAGCAGTTTGGCGACCTCTACGAAGTAGCCAACTATATTGACGGCAATGAGCAGCCGTTGTCTGCCAAGATTGAAGCAGCCTCAGCCGAAGTGAACACCGACCCCACCGAAGCACAGAAGGAAGCCGGCAACTATAAGAAGGGGCATGTGCAAGTTGGTACGTTCGACATCACCATTGAGCAGCCGCAGGGCAGCGTGCGTAAGGGCACTGATGCTGACGGCAAGCAATGGGAAAGCAAGATGAACAACACTTACGGCTACATTCGTGGCGCAGTTGGTGTTGACGGAGACCACATTGACGTGTTCCTCTCCAATGATATTGACGGTTGGAACGGACGCAAGGTGTTCGTTGTTGACCAGTACAACCCCGACGGCAGCTTTGACGAGCACAAGGTTATGCTTGGCTTCAATGATCAAGACGAGGCTAAGGGCGACTACCTTGCCAATTACGAGCAGGGCTGGGAGAATGGCCGCAGAATTGACATTACCGGCGTGAACCTCGAAGACTTCGAGAAGTGGATAGAGTCGAGCAAGCGTAAGACTAAGCCTTTTGGCGAGTACTCGTCGGTGAAGAAGGACGTTGTGGAAATCAATACACCAGAAGAAACCGGCTATTCCATCACTCCTTCAACCTACACCAATAAGAAGGGCAAGACGAGCGATGTTTCTCTCCTTACCTTTGACCATGACTTGACAGCCGACCAAGAGCGTGCCGTCAAGGAGTTTGCCAAAGAACGGACAGGTGAGGGACGCTTTGCCCCTGCACGCGGTTGGAAGGATCGTGAGAGCGGTGGCTGGATGTTCCGTAGTGAAGAGGACGCACGCAAGGCCGCTGAAATGGTTGGTAATGAGGAAGCTGTTGCAGACAACCAGCCAATGACAGCGCAGGAACTTCGCGATGCCGTGGAGCCGAAGAAGCTAACGACAAGTAAGAAGACCGCAAGCAAGAAACCTGCAAACCGCGTAGAGAGCGTGCCAACAGAAGAACCAATAGAGCCGGAGAAGCCTAAGTATGAGGTCAGTGACGAGGAAATGAACGGATTGATGAATGACATTCGTGATATTCTCGGTATTGGTGACGACGAGGGCGATGCCGGGTTTAAGTTCCGTGATCCGGACGAACTGACTGTAGAGCAGCGTCAGAAGCTCATGTCAGTCGGTCAACGTCTGGCCATGGCCATGGTTGAGCGTGGCAATGAGTCGTTTGGCAACTATGCCTCCATGATGGTTAAGGCATTGGGCGACAAGGTACGCCCTTGGTTAAAGGCTTTCTATGGAGGACTGGAGTATGTTCCCGGCTATGACAAATATGCCCTCACTCCATACGAAGAGGTGAAAGCCTTTGACGTGGAGAATTTCGACAAGCCTACCAAGGACGTAATGGCACAAGCCAACATGATAGTTGAGGAAGGCAAGGCACAAGTGGCCGCAGAAAAAGCAAACAATGAATTAAAGGCAACAAGAAATGAGCAACGAAAAGAAACCGAAAAGCAGACAGCAGCAAATACAGATGCTGTTGCAGCAGAAGCAAAGTCTGTTGCAAGCGAAGCAACGGCTCTCGCAGAAACTTCAAGCGACGAGCAAGCCCTCACCGGAGCAGCAGAGCGAGTAGATGAAACCCTCGACAAGGTAAATGAGCAGCTTGCCCTGCTTGGCTACTATGAGGCTGACGAGGTGGAGAAGGACTACAACGAGGCATACGGCTACATGCGTAATGCCGAGAAGAAGGCCGTCAAGGATGCAGCCAACCTTGCAAGCCAGTTGATTTCTGATTTGAACCTTAGCCACTATGAGGCTTCTCACTCAAAGCAGACGGATAAGAAAGGCAATCGTAAGAAAAAGCCACTTGCAGTTTCCAACATTTCACCTATTGGAGGTGATGTGTCTATACACCTGCCATTAGAAGAAGGACGCGAGCTGTATCTGACAATAGGCGTTGAGCCAAGAGCAGCCAAGGGTGTAGATGGCTTTGGAGGCAGCGACCTTGAAGTTACTCACATCATGTTCCGTGTTGACCATCCTGAAGGCACCGGCAATGACCGCTACGGTAGAAATGTCTTCGTTGACAGCAATGTTACGTATTCTGACCTTCTGAAGCAGGTGCAGCGTGAAGCCTACAAATATCTTATAGGTAGTGGCGTGACCAATGAAGGAGAGTATGCAGCAGGTGACAAGGTGCAGTATTCAACCGATGGTGGCCGAACATGGACTGATGCAGTTGTAGTGCAGCCGAACGATGAGGGCGGCATCCGCATTGACACCGGCCTTGCTCCTGTCATGTGGGTTAATGCTCATCCGGACCAGTTGCGCCATAAGCCAAGCGAGTCAGCCGAGCCGAAGCATGAAGCCGTTGGCGACTTCTACGAGGATGGTATTAACGAGGATGCCGTTGCGGCATTGCCAGAAGACACTGCCATACAGCTCCATGTTGTTGACATTCTCAATCCGGGCATGACTGACCATTCGATGAAATCGAAGATCGAGAGCCTCAACACGTTGCTCCCTAAAATTTCAGACAAGAAATTGTCTGAACTCGACAAGGAGTATGGCGATGACAAGGATATGGGCACCCATATCAAGGCAGAGGTGGCGAGACGTGCCAAGGATGGCGGCGTTCAGCCAACATCATCAGAGAAACCAGCAGACAAGCCAAAGCCTGCATCCAAGAAAAATGCAACTAAGAAAGTTAAACCAGAGCAGCCTGTAGGTGATTTGTTTGCCGGGCTGTTTGATAATACATCAGACAATGGATTACAAGGAAATGATGAAGCGGTACGCACCGAAACAGTGCCAGCCGACAATAGTGGACAACAGCAAGGACTACGAGAAAGCCAAGGAAGCCCTCGCAAAACAGCTGCACAAGAAGGTGGAAGACCTGACGGAGGACGAGGAGGACAAAGCACTGGCAAAGATAGGGCTGTGTCCGCTGGACTTCATGGACTGACCGAGCCGAAGAACACACGCAACAACCATTCAGAGCGTGGCGCAGACCATGCCCCTACTTCGGTGAATGGCAGAATAGAGGCCAATATCAAGGCTATTGAGTTGGCGCATGAATTACTTGAGAGCGGTGAGACAGCCACTCCCGAGCAGATGGGTGTGCTTAGACAGTTCAGTGGTTGGGGTGGTCTTGGAGCCGCTTTCAGCGACGGAGGTTATGACTGGAAACAGCGTGAGCGTAACAAGAAAATACGTGAGTTGCTTGGAGAAGAAGCCTACGAGCAAGCCGTTATGAGTGCTAACAGTGCCTACTACACCCCTGCATACGTTGTTGATACACTTTGGGACATTGCAAATCAGCTTGGTTTCAAGGGTGGCAACATCTTGGAGGGTTCTGCAGGTATTGGCAACATTTTGGGACAGATGCCTACAACGGTAAGCGAGCGCAGTAACATTCACGCCATTGAGATAGACGGCACATCTGGCGGCATTCTCTCATTGCTCTATCCCGATGCCAAGGTGGAGATACAAGGTTTTGAGCAGACACGCATACCTAATGGCAGTGTGGATCTGGCTATTACCAATGTTCCTTTCGTTACCGGGTTGCGTGTGAATGACACCACAGGCGACAGTGACCTTTCTAAGAAGTTCCACAATATCCACGACTTCTGTATAGCCAAGAATGTGCGTAAGTTGAGTGAGGGTGGATTGGGTATCTTCATTTCTTCAAACGGCACGCTCGATAACAGCAAGGCTTTGCGCGACTGGGTTGTGAACGAGGGAGGTTCGGACTTCATCGGAGCATTCCGCATGAATAACAAGACCTTTGGCGGTACAACCGTCACGTCGGACATCATCGTTATCCGCAAGCGAGTGAATGGTCAGAAGTCGGCACAAGCCATTGACGTGAGCAGCATCAGCGGTGAGCGCACGGCCGAATATGAAGAACCGGGCGCACGCAAGGCCAAACAACTCTCCATGGACTACAACAAGTATTTCATCGAGCACCCAGACCACATGGCCGGTGAAATGCGCTTTGCCTTTGAGGAAGGTGATACATTCAGACCTACGAGCAAGGGACTCTACCCGGTAAGCGGCAAAGACCAAGGCAAGATGCTGGTTGATTTCGTTAAATCGTTCACTGAAGAAGATAGCAGCAAAGCGACCACTACAGATCACCACGATGTTTCACTTGTGCTTGATGCGTCAGCGGACGGCAAGAAACTTGGTGAAATGTATATGAAAGACGACCAGATTGTTTTGGCCAGCTTTGGCGGTTACTATCCTCTTGAAGTGAACGATAAGAAGATAAAGGGACACACCAAGCAGGAGTGTTTCACTGCTTATGCTGCCATCAAAAGTGCATTGGCCGATGTTATGCAGTACCAGACAGAGAACGAGAGTGATGCAGGACTGAAACCATTGATTGCCAAACTCAACAAGGCATACGATGCATTTGTCAATACCTACGGCCATTTCAACAAAAACAACCAATTAGCATGGTTGCGCAATGATGTGGACTATCCTAATGTGTTCTCATTGGAGACATATAAGGAGCAAGGAGACGGCAAGGGAGGCGTTGTCAAGACCTACGATAAGGCCGATGTGATGAAAGGCCGTGTCGTGGAAAAGGAAAGCGAGCCGCACCCTGAGAATGTCAAGGACGGTGTTGTGGTGAGCATGTTCAAGAACGGACGCATTGATGTTCCTTACATTGCAAGCCAGCTTGGAAAGAGTGAGGCGGAAGTGAAGCGTGAAATCATTGACAGCGGACTCGGCTTTGAAGACCCTACGACACGACAGATGGAAGTGTCATACCAGTATCTGAGCGGTAACGTGAGAGAGAAGCTGAAACAAGCTGAGGCCAACAATGAGAATGGCGAATACAGCAAGAATATCAAGGCATTGCATGATGTGGTTCCTATGAATATTCCTGCACACTTGATAGACTTCACGCTCGGTTCGTCATGGCTTGACCCAAAACTATATGACGAGTATGTGAAAGAGCGTACCGACATAGACGTGCATTTCACAGCAGCTGGTGGAACATGGTTTATGAAAGCCCCGACCTATGGTGTGAACGTTGAGAAGAACCGCGCAATGGGTATTGTGAGTGAAATGCTTAAGAAAACAATAATGGGCCATGAACTCATTTCAGCCGCAATCCAGAACAAAAGCATTATCGTGTCACGTACGGAAAAGCATTATGACGGCACAACGGAAGCCATCACAGACCGTGAGGCTACGGCAGCATGTGCAGCCAAGATAGACGAGATACGTCAGGACTTCAAGGACTGGGCGCGAGGAAAGATGCAGAGTGACGCGGACTTGTCAGCACGCATGGAGCAAGAGTATAACGACCGCTTCAACAATTATGTTCCTATGAGCATACCTGACGACTTTGTACCTGAATATTTCGGTGGCGCAACACACAAGTTCAAGATGCGCTCACACCAAGGTAAGGCCATTGTACGAGGTACAATGCAGCCGTTGTTGCTTGCCCATGAGGTTGGTACCGGCAAGACATTCACCCTTATCTCCACCGCAATGGAGATGCGCAGACTCGGTACGGCACGCAAGCCTATGATCGTGGTACAGAATGCCACCGTAGGACAATTTGCAGCTTCAGCTAAGGAACTCTATCCAAATGCCAAGATACTTACGCTTGAAGATAATGACCGCAATGCGGAAGGTAGAAAGAATTTCTATGCAAAAATCAAGTACAACGATTGGGATATGATAGTTGTACCTCAGAGTACCTTTGAGTTTATCCCCGACAGTGACGAGCGTCAGATGCAGTTTGTGCAGGACAAGATAGACGAAAAGATGCTTGTGCTTGAACAGATGCGTGAGGCAGACTCCAGCGGCAGAGACCCTATAACAAGGCGTGCTGAAAAGGAATTGGCCGACCTCCAAGCAGAAATGGCAGCATTGTCAGAAGGTATCTCAAAGAAGCGCACAGCCAACAATGAAAAGAAGAAAGCCGTTGCCAAGCAGAACGCAGCTGTCAAGGCGCAGGAAATGCTCGATCGCCGCACGGATGATGTGGAGAACTTTGATGATATGGGAATTGATGCCCTGCTCATTGACGAGGCGCACGAATACAAACACCTCGGTTTTGCAACAGCCATGCAGCGCGGTGTGAAAGGCGTTGACCCATCATACAGTAAGAAGTCGCAAGGAGTGTACTTGAAGACTCAAGCCATATTGGAGAAGAATAATGGTCGCAATGTTATCTTCGCCACTGGTACGCCTATCAGTAATACAGCAGCAGAGATTTGGACTTTCATGCGTTATCTCATGCCAAAGGACACCATGAAGGAATATGGTATCTACTACTTTGACGACTTTGTGCGCAACTTCGGCAATATACAGCAGATGCCAGAGTTCAACACAAGCGGCAAGTTCAAGGAAGTGAACCGCTTTGCCGGATATGTGAACCTGCCCGAATTGGTTCGTATATGGTCAGGGGTAGCAGACACCGTGCTGACCAAAGACCAGACGGAACTTGTGAAGAAGATACCAGAAATGGAGGGCGGCAAGGCGCAGGACATCTATCTACCACAGACACGCGCTCTTCGCAGTGTGATGAAATATGTGCGTGAAGAACTTGAACGCTTTGACAAAATGAGCGGCAAGGAGAAGAAGGAAAACAGCAGCATACCTCTCACTATGTATGGTATTGCTCAAGGAGCAGCTGTTGATGCCCGACTTGTGGAAATGCACGCAGAGGATGATCCGAGGAGTAAGACTAACGAGGCCGTACGCCAAACCTTGCGTTCGTTGAAAGAGACTGACGACTACAAGGGTACTGTAGCCATCTTTGCCGACCACTACCAGAATAAGCGCAGCGGTTTCAACCTGTATGAGGACATCAAGAAGAAACTCATCCAGCAGGGTGTTCCCGAAAGCGAGGTTATCGTAATGAAGCCCGGCATGACCATCAAGAAGAAGTTGGAAATCTTCGACAAGGTTAACCGAGGCGCGGTGCGTGTTATTCTCGGTAGTACTGCAACCCTTGGTACTGGTGTAAACATACAGGAACGTCTGCATACCCTTATACACCTTGATGCGCCAAACCGTCCGATGGACTACACGCAACGCAACGGCCGCATCCTGCGACAGGGCAATCTTCACAAGCAATGGAATAAACCAGTCCGTGTGCTTCGTTTTGGTGTGGAAGATAGTCTTGACGTAACTGCATATCAGCGATTGAAGACCAAAGGTGCGATTGCTGATAGTGTTATGGAGGGTGACCGACTGATGCAGGACAGCATGAATAACCGTGTGCTTGAAGAGGAAGAAGATGTGTTCGGCGACACTGTTGCTCAACTCTCTGGTAGTGAATACGCCCTGCTGAAAAACAATGCGGAGAAGAATGTGCGCAAGTACGAAAGCCGCAAAAAGCAGTGGGAAGCCGACCAAACCTATATTCACAATGCCAAGCCAAAGTTGGAGGGACAGATAAAGGCTGCAGAGCAACGAGCAGAGGAAGCTAACGCCCAGCTGCTTGCAGTGCAAAAGGCATTCCCCGATGGTAAGTTCACAGAGATAACTGTTGGCAAACTGAAATTTGCTTCGGTTGATGCCATGGCTGACTTCATCAAGGAACACAACAAGAAAATCCTCGATGCAGTAAAGGCGATGAAAGAGAACCCCGGCAATAACGTCCAGACAAATGCTCTTACTTTGTCATTGGGAGGTTACGACTTTGTTGTCAAGACAGAGATGTTGCGAGAGACTGTGAACAATGGCGGACTGCTGTTTGCCGAGATACATCGTAGAATGAGCTACTCATGTCCTGAACTTGGTCTGAATAATGTTCCTGTAAAGCAGTCGCTATTGCGCAATGCCGTTGAAGACATCACCGAGAATGTAATCACAGGTAGGGACTTTGCCGAGCGGTTCGACATTGCTACACGTATGGTACAGCACGGCAAATCAGAGTTAGAACAACTAAAGCAGCGTGAAGGTAAGCCGTTTGAGTTTGGAAAGGAACTCGAAGAAGCCAAGCGTCAGTTTGAGGAATATTCCGAGGCCATGAAGGTAGAAATGGCAGAAAAGGAGAAGAAGTATGCCGAAATGGACGCAAGTGTTGACGCAGCTACTGATGTCGTTGTAGACGATGAGGATGAGAGCGCAGAAGACAAGACCAAGTTCCGTCTGCTTGATGCTGACGACCCTAAGGCAATGGAGCTGGAGTCTTTGCCAGAGAGTGAGTTGGTTCCTGTTTACCGTAATGTGCAAGCCTTTGAGGATGATGCACTGGGTTCACCTATGGCATTTACCGATGCAGAGACAGGCGAGCGCAGAACATTGGAAGGCAGACGTTGGAACTATTCTGCACCTCCAAAGGTAGAACTCACCGAGGAGCAGCAGCGCAAGCTGGACGAGCTCAACAAGAATGGCTACATCATGGTTGACGGCAAAAAGAGTACAGAGTTGCAGATCAATGACGGTTTGAAATTCGTGAAGCCTAAGACCAAGGAGGCACAGTTGCAGTACTTCCTGAAGAAGAACCCCGAAGACAAGGGCTTGTGGGCAGCATACGACCCATACGACCATGCCATCGAAACACCTTTGAACACGCAGTTTGGCGAGGCATACAAGAGACCTAACCTTGTTGTGGTACGCAGCCTCATCCCGAAATCGGAGATAGACGAGCCGTTCCACGCAGACTATGCTCTGTTGCCTACCGGTGCCCATCAGTGGAACAATGGCCGCACGCTGTATCTTTCACGCTGGAGCAAGATAGACAAGGTGCTCACCCGTGAGGAGGAAGCTAAGCTCATTGACGAGTACTGGAAGAAGCATCCGGGAAAGCGTGAGGAGCTGAAGACCCACCGTGACTACAACCGCTTTGTGCCACAAGTGCGCAGAGAGTTGGAGAAGATGGGTTACCGCTTTGAACTTGACGGCAAGGAGTTGACACCGGAGGAGAGTCTTGCACTCGACAAACAGAACTGGGAGAGCCGCGATGTTATTCCCGGACGCGAAGGACACACGCCATTCGTCAGCAACGAAGACATAGCACGCATCAATGCGAAGATGGCCGGCAAGTGGGTAGGCGAACCGAAGGAAGCAATGGAAAGTGCGATGAGCGAGAGAGTGACCGAACTGTCCGAACGTCTGCATACTCCAGTACGCATCATCCGTACAGAGGAAGAAGTGGCTGCATTACCTTCCGTGCGCCAGCGCAGAATGAAGGGTAGCTTCAATCCTATGACCGGCGAGGTGACTATTGTTGTTCCCAACAATGCTAACATGGCAGACGTTGAGAATACGTTTGTGCATGAGGTTGTGGGTCACGATGGTTTGCGCGTGCTGTTCCCTGATGAAGCTAAGCTGAACAATGCCCTTGATGAACTCTATCGTGTGTCTAAGGACGAGATACGCGGTACCATTGACCGCATGGCGCAGAAGATGTACGATGCCGAGGTGGACCGCATACGTGAGAAGAAACGCAAGGAGCATGTAGCCAATGGTGAGGATGCCAACGCTTCATACTATGCAGATATGGCAGCAGCACATGCCGAGGCCGGAAAGAAACGTGAGCAGTTCAAGCGTGATGCAACAGAGGAATATGGTGCCGACCTTGCCGGACGTATCGGTGAGAAAGGCTTCGAGAAGATGAGTGCCGAAGAACTTACGTTCTGGGGCAAACTGAAAGCCATGCTCCAAAAGGCTCTACAAAAATTGTTGGACGGATTGAAAATCCCCGGCAAGAGGAAGTGGGGTGATAAGGACTGGGCGTTTGTTCTGCATGAGGCATACAAGCGTAAGAAGAATGGTGGTAAGCCTACCGTGTTCGATGCCGCTGATACTGAGGTTATGCGCAGGAAGACAGGTTTCGGTGATACTAAGTTCAGTGATGGTAAGCGTGAACAACAGACTGCTAACGAGCGTTTCAACAATGAACTTACACGCTATCAGAATGGCGAAATGGATAAGAATGAGATGCTGCATCTTGGCAGACCACAAGGAGTAATGCGTACATTCCTCCCAAACTTGCCTATTGTTATGCGTCAGCGTGTAATAAAGAAAGGTTCAGAGAAGAAGCATGAAGTAGATGTATCTGCCATAATGAATATGCCGCAACACTTGTCTTCGCCTATATTCGTGTTCCAACGTAGCGAGGACACAATTGGTGTGCTTACAGACATGAGAGACCGCAATGGCAAAAATGTGTGTGTGGCTATTGAATTGAAGAGACAGATACAGCAGGGTGCGGAATATCTCGAAGTGAATGATGTGCGTTCGTTCCACGGCAGGGAGTTCAAAAATATTGTAGAGCCGATTGCAAATAACAAGACATTGAAGTGGGTAGATAAAGAAAAAGGACTCGCTTATCTCTCCTCAGCGTCACAACCGGTTCAGCAGGAAATAGACAAGCAAGTCCTTGATACTGCGACAAAGGTAGTCAAAGATTTTGTAAATCCCAAAGTTTCTGACGAAAATGTTGCAGATGAGGGCATTATGTTCCGCGACGGTGACAGTGTGGAGTACAACAAGGCGATGGCACGTGACATATATGAGCAGCGTGTAAGTCGTGGAATGTACCAGATGCAAGAGGCACTGCAAGACAGTATGCTCGGACTGAAAGAGGCTATGGACGCGATACTCAAAGCAGAGGGTAATGGCAAGACATATATCGAGGATGTGGCAGGGTATGAGAATGCCTATCTTGGTGAAAATCGCCTTTCTTCTGTGAACCAAGCAGAGTGTACCGCATTTGCGCAGACATTGTTCAAGCCAATGCTTGAGGAGGTGGCGAAACTTGCCAAGACAGCGGACGAGCGTGCTGAGTTGACAGACTATATGATGGCCAAGCACGGATTGGAGCGTAACGAGGTAATGGCGCGGAGGGCTGCGGAGAAGGACGCTCGCTCGGAGTTCTTTGCAGAAGTTCTTGCTGCTCAGCAGGCTGTTGACAATGATCCGTTAGACCAAGATGCGATTGATGCTTTTGAAGACGTAAAGCAGCGAATGCAAGATCGTGAAGAAGAACTTTACTTGATAAATCGCGAACGAGACTATGCAGGACTGACCGCTTTGACTGGAATGGACAATGTGCTTGATGCGGAAACAGAGGCGCAACAAATGGTATCCGACTACGAAAGAGACCATTGGGTTGATGGCTTGTGGGACAAGGTGAATGCCGTAACGAAAGCCACATTGCAGAAAACCTACGAAAGCGGACTTATTAACAAGGCGACCTACGACGACATCAGCGGAATGTATGGGAATTATATTCCTCTGCGTGGCTTTGACGACAAGACGAGCGATGAGGCGTATGCATACTTGACGGACAAGCACAGCGCATTTAATGCTCCAATCAAGACCGCCAAGGGACGCAAGAGTAAGGCTGACGACCCGTTTGCCAATATGGAGGCTATGGCTGAAAGCGCGATAATGCAGGGTAACCGTAATACTTTGGTGAAGCAGAAGTTCTTGAATTTCGCGCTGAACCATCCGAGTGACCTTGTGAGCGTGAGCGACCTGTGGCTATGGCACAATGACGTTGCAGACGAGTGGCAACCTATCAACTCTGGCGACCTGCAAGGGACGGAACGCATTGAGGAAGATGACAGTCCTGCTGAGGTGGAGCGCAAGATGCGAGACTTTGAATATGCGATGCAACAAGCCGCGAAGAACGACCCTGCACACTTCAGAAAGCAGAAGGACAATCCTGCTATTCCGTACCGCGTTGTGGAGAGCCGTGACCTTCGACAGCACCAAGTTTTGGTGAAGAGAAACGGCCGCGACATCATACTCACCATCAACGGCAATCCGAGAGCTGCACAGGCGTTGAACGGACAGACCAACCCAGACAATGACGTGTCAGGTGCAATAGGTGCAATCATGCGATTAGGTGAGACCATAAATCGTCAGTTGTCGGCATTTTACACCACGCGTAACCCAGACTTCGTTGTTTCGAACTTTATGCGCGACATGATGTATGCCAACACTATGGTGTGGGTAAAGGAAAGTCCGAACTATGCTTGGCGTTTCCACAAAAATGTTGCAAAGGTCAATCCAGCGAAGATGAAGGTACTTCTTGCCAAGTTGCGCAATGGTACACTCGACTTGAACGATGAAACGGAGAAGATGTTCCATCTGTTCATGATGAATGGTGGTGAGACAGGTTATGCCAACATCCGTGACATCGAACAGCGTAAGAATGACATCAAGCGTGAGTTGAAGAAGAGCAACGGACAGATGCCAATCAGAAAGGCTTGGGACTTGTTAGGCGAGCGTCTTGACGAGTACAACCGTGCCGTGGAGAATTGCGCACGCTTTGCCGCCTTTATGACCTCACGTCAGTTGGGACGCACGATAGACCGCAGCGTGTACGATGCCAAGGAGATAAGTGTGAACTTCAACAAGAAAGGCAGTGGCGCAAAGTTTTGGAAGACAAACGGACAAACAGGAATAGGTAATGTAGCTGCATTTACTTCAGGGCTTGGTCGCAGTTTTTATGTGTTCTGGAACGCAGCCCTCCAAGGTTCTACTAATTTCGGTCGGCAGTTCAAACGGCATCCGAAGAAAGCCATTGCAGGAGCCGCCGCAATGTTCCTGCTTGGTGCATTGATGGCGAGCATTGGCGGTGGTGACGGAGACGACGACAAGGATGACAAGAACGACTACTTCAACCTACCCGAATATGTACGCAGGAGCAATGTGGTGTTCCGTTTACCCGGCATGGACAAGTCGTGGATAAGCATGCCGTTGCCAGTTGAGTATCGCGCAATGTACGGCATGGGCGAGTTGATGGTGAGCGCGATGAACGGTAAGGAACATTACACTGCAGGGGAACTCGCACACCAAATGGCAAGCCAAGTTAGCCAGATGTTGCCAATCGACATTATGGAAGGTAGCGGTGGTTTCAAGGCATTCGTTCCGAGTGCGATAAAACCTATTGCCGAAGTGATAGGCAATGAGAGTTGGACAGGTATGCCAATCTACAAGGACACTCCTTTCAACAAGGATATGCCCGAATGGACTAAGGCGTACAAGAGCGCCAACAAATACTTGGTTGGGTTGTCAAAGGCACTGAATGAGGCCACCGGTGGTGATGCCTACACAAGTGGCAAGATTGACATCAACCCTGCGCAGGTGGAATATTTGCTGAACGGCATCTTTGGTGGTGTATCGTCAACCATTGATAGGCTCACGAAAATGGGTGAAACCGTCATTGGCGATCGAGAGTATGATCCTCGCAGTTTCCTCTTGCTGAACAGACTTGTGAAAAACGGTGACGAACGTACAGAATACAGAGCCGTTAATAATGAGTATTTCAGAATAAAGGAAGAAAGCGAGAAATTGCGTACGAGGTTGAACCATTATGAGAACGACACGGCAGACGGAGTGTTTGATTATGCGGAAAAGATAGCGTGGTTGAACAACTCGCCCGAGTATCGCATATTGGAAACGTACGAAGATTATTCGGGAGACATTGACGATATTAACGAGGAGTTGAAAGCCGCAGCCTCGGATGAGGAGCGCAAGGGGCTTGAAGCCGAACTCAACGAGAAGAAGAAAGAACTTGTTGACGCTGTGAACAATATTCGAAATGGTAAGCAACAATAGTTAAACGACAAAGGACGGTGCAAGGAATTACCTTTGCACCGTCCCAAATTATAAAAATATGGCAAGAAGAAAATTACATAAGGCGAGTGCTGTCATGCCTCATGAAGGAATGGACAGCGTAGCTACAGCCAAGCACACGTTGGGCGGTAACCGTGCATTTGAGGTATTGTGGCAAGCCCAGCAGTATTGGCTTGCTATGGATACGTTCCGCAGAGACCGTGAACGTAACAAGAACTACACCTACGGACGGCAGTGGGATGACTACGTTTGTGTGAATGGTCGGAAAATACGCGAAGAGGAACTCATCAAGAAGCAAGGTAATGTACCCTTGAAGAACAACCTCATTCGCCGTATGGTACAAGCTGTACTTGGCATATACCGCAGTCAAGCCAAGGAACCCACTTGTACGGCACGAGACCGCGACGAGCAGCGTTATGGCGAGACGATGAGTACCGTGTTGCAATGTAACATGCAGCTGAACCGCATGACGGAAATAAACGCACGATGTATGGAGGAGTTCCTTATATCGGGCTTTGTCGTGCAGCGTAAGTGGTATGGCTGGCGAGAAAACAAACTGGACTGTTGGACAGACTATGTACAGCCCAACAACTTCTTCATCGATAACAACATGAGGGATTTCCGAGGTTGGGATTGCAGTTGTGTGGGCGAGGTGCATGACATATCGTTTGAGGAACTGTGCGGACGCTTTGCTAAGGATGGGAACGATTACAACCGTCTGGCCGAGATATACAAGTTTGCCAAAGACAAATCATATCTCAGTGCTACTTTTGACAACTTCGGCTATCCTCTACAAGGTTATTATGACTTCCTTGTGCCATACGACACATCGAGGTGTCGTGTAATAGAAGTGTGGAGGAAAGAAAGCAAACCACGTGTCCGCTGCCATGACGTAAACAATGGCGATGTGTTCAAGATAGACATTGAGGATTTCCAAGCCATTGTAACAGACGAAAACAACAAGCGTTTACAAGAGGCCCGTGAGCTTGGTATGGACGAGAGCGATGTGCCGCTTATCCGTTGGGAGTGGTTTATGGATAGCTACTGGTATTATTACATGCTCACTCCGTTTGGTGACATTCTGGAAGAAGGCGAAACCCCATACGAGCACAAGAGCCATCCGTATGTGTTCAAAGCATATCCGTTCATCGACGGTGAAATACATAGCTTTGTCAGCAATGTAATAGACCAGCAGCGATACACAAACCGTTTGATTACGATGTACGACTGGATTATGCGAGCTTCGGCAAAAGGTGTGTTGTTGTTCCCGGAAGACTGCTTACCGAAGGGAATGTCAATGGACGACGTTGCCGACGAATGGGCACGCTTCAACGGCATCATCATGATCAGGACACCGAAGGCCGGAACGCCATTGCCTCAGCAGATAGCCAACAACTGCACACAGATAGGTATCTCAGAGTTGCTGAGCATGCAGTTGAAGTTCTTCGAAGACATATCCGGCGTTAACGGCGCATTGCAAGGCAAGCCCGGTTATTCGGGTATGTCGGCCAGTCTGTACAGTCAACAGGCACAGAACGCCTCAACGTCTCTGCTTGATTTGCTCGACACGTTCTCTTCTTTCGTAAAAGAAGGTGCGTATAAGGACGTGAAGAACATTCAGCAGTTTTACGACACGCCACGTGTATTCAACATTGCAGGAAAGAACTCTACCATTGTGGAGTACGACCCGAAGAAGATACGCGACGTAGAGTTTGACCTTTCGATTGTGGAGAGCACAGCAACCCCAGCATACCGCGCTCTAACCAACGACATGCTTATGCAGTTGTGGGAAAAGAACGCTATCAGCGTGGAGCAGCTGTTGGAACACGGCGACTTTCCATTTGCCGACGAGTTGCTGCAGAGCATCAAGTCACAAAGGGAACAGCTGGAACAAGGCAAGGTGCCGGACGGCATTTCTCCGGAACTTGCGCAGCAGGTTCAGCAAAACGCAAACGCATCTGCCATGCAACAGGCACAGCAGATGCTACAAGCGTCTTAATAAAACTATCAGATGGAAGCCTCGGAAACGGGGCTTCTGTCTTTTCTAAGTGTACGGTTAACAATAGGAACCCATTCAGGCATATCCATTTTCCGGAAGCAGATATGCAGACCTATTGCACGTGTCATAAGCAAGTCGTCATGTTTGCCTGTAATAGCACCATACGCACCGTTCTGTTTTCGCTCATAGGTGTTGTATTCATCCAGACAGCGTTTGTCGCGCTCGATATAGAGTCGGTCGCGTACCACCTTGATGAGGGTAGAGATAATCATCGGCTTTGTTGACACATTGGTATGGAAGCCATATTTACGCGGTGCGCCCTCCCTTATTTCATCCTCCGACTGCTTGCGTGCATACAAGTTCGGGTAGATGTCTGAACTCTGATTGAGTATATATTGCGACTGGTCGCCACCTTCCACCTGCCGCTCCTTGTCGTGAGTCTCCAACGTGTTAGACTCAATGACCAGAAGAGAATTGTCGTAGAACGCCGCTATCTGTGCTGCACGCCAAGCGAGTTGGTCTATGTCGCAATGTCCGTACCACTGAGCCACCACAGACGGCGGCTCGCTACCATCAATCATACTAAGCCTGTCGAATACCACGATAACAGACCAGTCAGCTTTATTGGAACGTCCACCCACATCGACAACGGTAAGATAACGGTTGACAACTTCGTAGCCTTCGAATGTTTCCGGCATAGCCCATATAGAAAGCAATCCTTGCCTGTCTGCACGGAAACGGAGATTGGAAAGTGCATCCTCTCCTTCGTCTCCATCAGCATATACCTCACCGATATACTGAGGTTGCTTGCAGAACCGCTCGAACTTCTTGACACGGTATTTGTCGAACACCATAGAACCAGAATGAACGAAAGCCTCCACATCATCAGAAGGGAACTCGGAAGCCATTACAGCAAAGTCGTCCTTACCTGCACGCTCTTCTATATACCAGTTGATGGCCTCCAGTGTAGCCCCTTTCTCCCATAACGACCAAAGGTAGCGTCCGGACTCCTCACGATTTGACGGCACATAGGCATTCTCTCTATTTTCGTACAGCCATTGTGCAAATTCACGCATTTCGTCAGCTGAAGCAAACTGTTTGGAATACTGCTCAATCTGAAACCACGATATAAAAAGAGCTTCATATTGTGATTTGATTGTAGGATCTGCAGCAGCTGTATATTCTGTGTGGAAGAAGTTTCCTGTTCCATTCGGTGTACTCTCCATTACGATCATCGTGAATGGTTCCAAAAGAATACCGGAACATGCCGAACGCACGATGTCCTGCGGTGACTTACCTTCTGTCTTTTGCCACAAGCCGACCTCTGACAAATGCACAAGAGAATAGGCACCGCCACGGCATCCATTAGGACGCTCAGCAGTGCCAACCTTAATCTTGCAATTGCGTTGTGGTACGCGATGAGTGGAGCCAGACTTACCTACACCAACCAACTTCGGCTCGTTCTCGGAATATGCCTCACCCAGTTTGTGCAGGAACTCTACCGGGTATCTGTCAATCATGAGGTCGAACATATCCTTGATTTCGTCAGAAGCCGCCCCTTGATGTGCAATGATAAGTGAATTTAGTCCCTTTCGATGGTTGAACTGAAGCCATGCCATGTAGAGCTGTGTTGTAGTAGAACCACCCCACTGTCGAGCCTTCAACAATATTAGTCGTATAGGGAGACGAGCTTTTCTCTTTGCCTCAAAACGAGACACCAAAATACGCTGCGGATAGTAAAGCCGGAACAACACGTCCTTACCAGCCTTCTTGTTGTGGATATAGACGAGCGTAGCCGCCCAGAAAGGGAAGTCGTGTTTGAAGCGTAGCCTTATGAGCTTACGCGAGACCTTGATGTAATCATCATCGTTTGGCTCAACATGGAGAACAGACGAAAGAAACTTGTCGATAGACCCAGCCTTGACAAGTTTCTTCACCATTTGTATTTTCATCATCTCTACAGGGAGCCATTGGACGGGTATGGCAAAGTCAGAGATACAAACTCGCACACGTTCCCCTATGGACCCTTCACCCGTGACCGGGTCGAAGTGAGCGAACATCACCTCATTTCGCCGGTCGTTTTCAGCGAGTAAGCGTGCAATCTCTGTATCTATCATATTGGTTGTCATACCATCCATTCTTTATTCGGTAAATAAATTCGCCCACTGTACGAGGCGTGAGATAGAATTTCGGTGCAGGTTGATTTACTATTTTCGTCACAAGTTCGTACACCGATTTGTCGGGCTGTTTCTCACGTAGTATAACGAACCTTCGGTAAATCTCCTCAAACATTTCACGCTTGTTGCTCCTCATCCTTGGCATCGGTTTTCCAGCTGCCATTGCTGAAATGACAATAGCAGCCCTCTCCTCGCTCACCCAAAAGCGAGAAGCCGGAGACTGAGCGACAAGTTCGAAGATGACCGGCATCACGATGATGGATGCCTCTGCGAGTTTCTCCCGATATGCCCTCATGAGGTCGTTATTACGTTCGCGTGTAAATTCAAGAATGCTGCCAAAGTATTTCATAAAAGTGCCCGATTGTTTCCTCAAAGTTACAGAAACGAGGTCACAAAAGTTAAAAGTCAGTCCACATCTTATATAGGTATTTTTGCAAATGAATATGACACATTCTAAAGATTTTGAAGATAATGGCTGATAACAACGGAGTTAAGAGCAGACGCGACCAACAGTTGGAACGGCTGCGAAAGAAATATCCCGACAAGAAGTTCGAGGATGATGAGGAGATTTACGGTCAGATTTACGACGATTACGACCAATACGAGCAGGATCTTAGCGGCTACAAGGACAGGGAAAAGGCCATGTCCGACATGTTTGCCGCTGACCCGAGAAGTGCGCAGTTCCTTGCTGATATGCACAATGGTAACGACCCCTACGTCGGGCTTGTCAAAAACTTCGGCATAGAAATACAGGACGTACTTGACGATCCTGAAATGCAGGAGAAGATAGCCGAGGCCAACAAGGACTATGTGGAGCGTGTAGCCAAGTCAAGACAGCTTGACGAGGAATATGAGAAGAACATGGACGCAAGTCTTGAAACCCTTCGTCAGTTCCAAGAAGAGCGTGGCATGAGCGACGAACAGATTGACGCTGTAGTTGATGCCGTTTTGACCGTGGTCCGTGACGGTGTTATGGGCAAGTTCTCGAAAGAGACTCTTGCAATGTTCGTGAATGCCATCAACCATGACAGCGATGTAGCCTCAGCAAGTGAAGAGGGACGTGTTGCCGGACGCAATGACAAAATTGTGGAAGGCTTGCGCAAGCGAGACAAAGGCGACGGCACTGCGCCACTGAACGGCAAGAATGGCGGTGCGCCCAAGAACAAAAGAAACATGGACATCTTTGACTTTGCAAATGCTGCAAAATAATACGTCATGAGCATTAGTGTAGAATTTCCAAATACAAAGCCACGTGAACCCTCACAAGGAAGTGCAGGATTGCGAACACATATCGGTGGTGCCTGTACCACTGTAAGTGCGTTAATGGAAGCAAGCAAAGCTATACATAACGAAGGCTTTGTGAAGAAAAGCATTGTCAAGGTACCGGCAAAAACGAAACATAACAATAACAAATAAAAACAAATTAAAATGAGCGTAGAAATAACAACAACCCAGCAACAGAACTCTGGCAGTGCAAACACGCCAGATAGTCCTGAACTTACTCCAAGTGCTGGTTCCGCTGGTCTTCAGACACAGTTAGGTGGTGCGCCTACTACCGTCAGTGGAGTAGAGAACGCATCAGGAGGTATGGGCGAACTTGTAATGCCCGAAGTTGACAAACGAATTTTCATGTTTGAACGTGATCAGAACTCTTTGATGCAGCTTATGCTGATGGCAAAGTCCGTGAACGTTCATAGCATGGAAGTGAAACACTATGCAATTGACCAAGGCACACCAATCGTTACGGTTGCATCTGTTAATGGCAATACTATCACGTTGGTAAATGCCGACCAGAAGAAAGTTCGAGCATACGACACTCTTATGGTCAAGGGAGTCAAAGGCTACGACTTTATCGGTGGTACCAATGTCAAGAGCCGTCGTCCCCTCCAGCTCTTTGTAAAGAGCGTGAACAACGACGACACCATCACCTGTATTGCAACCAACGGTGTTAAGCAGGCTGCGACAGACCAGTATGGCAGTCTTCCAACAGCAACCTCTCCAACAGCAAGCAATACCAATATCATAACAGCAGGTACGAAGTTAGTACGTATGGCTAATGCCATGTATGAGACTCAGAAGTGGGTTGACCCCAATACTGTCATTCCTTCTCCAGACGACTTGTACTTGCAGAAGCGAGGTATGACAAGCATCGTATCAAAGTATCTTGCCGACCAGAACATGGAGATACCTTACGATGAGGCTGTCAAGGAAGAGGCTCAGTTGCGTGAGTTCAAGGCTGCCGGCAACCGTACGCTTCTCATTTCTCAGCAGAACAAGATGCTTGTACGTTCAAGCATGGGTGACGACCAGTGGGACTATACAACCAATGGTGTTCGTTGGCAGGTGAAGCGTGAGGTGAAGCATCGTGGCAAGTGGACATTTGAGGATGTAATGTCTCTCATCAAGCTATACTACGGTGGTGCAGACAAGCCTAAGTCCGGTCTCTTCCTCGTTGGTAACAATCTTGGTCAGAGCTTGCAGCTCATTGACTGGAGCAAGCATCCAGAGGTCACGATGGAGCCTTACACCAATGAGAGACTTGGTTGGAAGGTGACACGTCTGTACTGCATCTTCGGTGAGCTTCAGATTAAGATTGAGCCGACGTTCAATGATTGCGGCTACGAGAACAGCGGTCTAATTGTTGGTGAAGACCGTTTGGTTCACTATGTACGTCGTGGTGAGAGCAGCTACACTGAGGACGTTGAAGGTGAAGAGGCAACACGCAATGGTGTTCTCGTCAGTGACGCTCTTGGCTTGAAGGGCAACTGTCACATCTGGGTTGATGGTGACGATGATGATGACGACACCGCTCCTGCAGCAGACGAGTTCCGCTTGTGGAGTAGTGACACAGCTCCAACCGAAGCTGATCTCGAAGATGGCGTAATTTACGTGTTCGCTTATGGCATGAACATCAAGTCTGGCACAGCAACTATTACTGTGAGTGCAGGAGACGCATTCAAGTACAATGCGACAGGCGAGAACGAGAAGAAGTGGGTTCGTTTCTACGGCCCTATTTCAGCTGAGTAACTTTTTAGTCAACGCTAATTATGGGGGTGGATGCGCTTTAAGTCAATCCGTCCCCATTTTTAATAAAAAAATATAACATGGAAATTAAAACATACGGAGTATATGGTCTCACGGAATGGCATGGTAAAGTTAAGGCCGGCACCATTGAGGCGAACTTATCGTTCGTTGGTGGCACGTCTTCTCCAACTGGTTCGCAACCTGCATACATGGTGACCAAAGACCCAATTACACAGTTTGTAATTGAGAACTCAAAGGAATACAAGAGTGGTTTTATCCGTCTCGTAATGCGTCAAGTACTGCCCGGTACTCACATGCGAATTGCTACCCACAAGTCTATTCCAGACAGTGACGAACAGGTGAATGAGCATTTGTCAGAAGAAACTAAGACAGAAACAGTGAAGCCGACAGGTGATGTAGAAACGCCTACACAAGAGACAGGCATCGAGCCTATCGAGGACGAACGTGGTCTTACAGAAGTTGAGTTCAGTACCAACCAAGAAGCCAAGGATTATCTTACAAAGAAGTTTGGCGTGAAGAGTGGTACGATGAGAACTCGTGCAGAAATTATAGCTGTAGGTGAAACCTATGGCGTTAAAATCACTTTTGTAACCGAGTAATCACAGCAACGGTATGGTGTACAAAATCGAAGTCGTGGAGCGTGACGTGCGCATTGCCATTGACGAGAACAAGACAAGCGAGCAGCTCATCAGCGATGAGGACATTGACACCTTATCGTTGAATGACATCATACGCTCAAAGATAGTGGAAGCCGTTCGGCGTGTAGAGTCGTCCGCTCCCGTTCACTACTTGGAAGAAGGTCACGTGTTTGGTGATACCATCTACTGGGAGAGTAACGGAAGCGGTTGGACTCTGCTGCCCGATGATTTCATGCGTCTTGTAGCCTTTCGAATGAGCGACTGGGAACGCACCTGCTATATGGCCATATCAGCAGACGACCCATTGTATGACCTGCAATCGTCAAGATACAAGGGTATTCGCGGCAATGTTCAGAAGCCGGTGTGTGCCGTAGTGAACCGTGCCGAGGGCAAGGTGTTGGAGTTCTACAGTTGCAACAGTGAGGAAGCCTACGTGAAACGTGCCTCATACATTCCTTATCCGAGCATAGACGAGGAGGACGGCATAGACGTCAGCGAGCGTTGTTACACAGCCGTGGTCTATACTACGGCTGCATTAGTATTAACCGCCTATGGTGCGAGCGAGCAAGCAGCCGCAATGAACACCTTGGCAAAAAGCATTTTTGAATAATGAGTTCAATACCAACAAAACAGATAGATGGTGACGTTGCGGTTGGACGTGACGTTAACATCGGCGGCAAGGCCACCATACGCGGTTCGGCAAAGGTCGGCCACAATCTGATCGTTGACGGCTGGCTTGAAGCCAAGAACATAAAAGGCCCGAACAAAGGCCTGTTCAAAACGGCGGCACAGCTACGCGAGGCTTACCCTAATCCCCATGAAGGATGGTGGGCGTTGGTGACCGTAGAAGGCAGTGCAGCGTCAGATCATCTTGGTCAGCTCTATGTAGCTGACGGTGGCACGTGGGTAGCGCAAGTTGACAGCAATGGCAATCCGCTGCTGAAGGGCAACCCTACGGTTGATAGCACCGAGTATATGGAAGCCGTGGAGGGAATGACAGCCGACCTCGAAGCCGTGAAGGTGGACGTTAACCAGAACAAGGAAGACGTGCGCAGCCTACGTTCTACACAGACCACGCAAGGCGAGAGCATCAACACCCTCAACACAAAGATGGGCACAGCTCAGAGCGACATCAACACACTGAAGAAGACTGTAAGCGACAACAAGACCGAACTTGCGGACAGCATCAGCGGTGTGCAAAAAGACCTCACATCGTTCAAGAACACCAAAGGACGGCCAAACGGACTTGCACCGTTGGATGAACTGAACCAGATACCTTCGCAGTATCTGCCAGACTATGTGGACGACGTGCTTGAGTTCAACGGCATTTTCAATGACATCACTTCGCAGATGATGTCGTTAAACAAGTATTCAACGGACGAAAACTGTAGCGTTGTTTTCAGCAGAAACGCTGGTGCTTTTGTGCTGAAATACACGCAGCCATCGAAAACGGAAGGTGACTTGCGCCCGACCATCACTTACTACAACAACTGGATAGACGGTGACCATTACGGCAAGAGTACTTTGAAAGGCCGTGTGCCACATAGCGGCAAGATTTACATAGACGTTACAGCCAACAAGACTTATCATTGGAGAGGCAGCACGCTTGTTGCAATAGGTTCGGACTTGGCATTGGGACATACCAGCGGCACTGCATATCCCGGCGACGAGGGTGCACAGCTGGATAAAGATTTGCAGACGGCAAACAAACGCTTAGTAGGTGTAAACATTTTGCCATTTGATGGTGTGTGGGACGGTACTGGCAAGGCACCGAGCCGTGGCTTGTGGTATGCTCCAAGTTTAGACTACGATGGAGAGTGGTGTTTCCGCGGGTTCGGAGGTGTTAGTACAGAGAGTTATGGCTATTCCGAGGAAGAGTACAATTCAGACAGCGTAGGACGTACAGACCATATTTATTGTTGTGAAGACCAGTTGTTCCATATCGTCGATAAGCAGATGCAGAAGATTGGTGGTAGCGGTAGCTCTGCCAGCATTTACAACCCGACGGTGGAGCAGGGAGGACACTACTATGTGTTGTGTGATACCGACGATACGGCCAATTCAGCTGTTCACGCAGCGAAGGAAAATGGCAAGGCTGCAGTAGGCCTGATGATAACCTTCGCATTGAAGAAAGGCACTTGGAAGACTTACCAGTATATCGGAGCCAATACGGATGATAATAACTGGTACGACACAGAGAACTGGAAAGACTTCGGTTCGATGGTGCAGGGTTCAGAGTCGATGATAGACATTGACATCATAGCCCCTCTACCTACAGGCTTCTACACCCTTGGCACCGCACTTGCAGCTCTGAAAACCTATCAAGAGACAACAAGTGTGAACTATCAGAAGCGCGGTTTGGTGATAAGCTACACGACGGAAGCCAATAAGGTAGAGACCAAACAGTATCAGGGCGACTCCATTGCGGACTTCTACGAGGCCGGGCTTTGGCAGGACTTCGGCGGCGGCAGCAAACTTGTGGCGAACGACACGATGGAAGACAATGGCAAAGACGCTTTCTCTACAGGAGGAGCGTATAAGGTCGTACCTACGGAGATAGAGGCTACAGAGGAAGAAGGCAGCGTATCACTGAAGCTAAAAAACAAGGCTGGCGACACCCTGTCTGAAGCCCAGTTCAGTGTGGGCACCGGTACTGGAGGTGGCGGTGGAACTACACTTGCCATCAACTTTGAAAACGACCCCTTCTATGTCCGTGCAGGAGGCACAGCCATACTGAAAGCCGCCATCCGCAGTGTGACCCAGCTATCCGATGGATCATCGCAGGACAACAAGATACAGAGTGTGGTGTTTATCAATCGCACGACCAAGACCACTGTAGCCTCATTCAAGCCCAATCAAGCAAGCAGTTCGTCGTTAAAGTCGTACACCTTCGAGTTTGACCTAAGCACCATTGCGGCCAGTGCTGGCAGCGTAGAGCTGCAAGCCGTAGCCACCGATGCCACCGGCAAGACAGCCACGAGAAACGTGGAAATGATAGCCGTTGATGTGACCGTAGAGAGCAGCCAGACACTGAGCTATACGAAGAGCACCACATTGCAGGTTGGCGGTCAGAAGGTAAGCATCCCCATGTATCGTTTCCCAAACAATGCCTCAGACAAGGGTATCCAGACGAAGATAGAGATATACCGCAACGGTGTTTGGGAGACGCTGGAGAGTGTATTGGTTAAGGACACCTATACCCATAATGTGACCATCGACCCACAAGGCATGGGACACGGCGCATATCCTCTTCGCATACAAGGACAAGACGTAGCATCAGGACTGCAAGGTAACACGCTGCATACCGCAGTCATGGTGATAGAGCAGCGTGAGAGCGTGAGTGACTACACGAAGCCCATCATTGTGGCACGATGGTATGACGACAGCGACGGCAAGACAAAACTCTTCAAGACCGTCAGCTTTGACATAGCCTGTTATCAGCGAGACAACGCCAACCCGAATGTAGAGGTGAAGGTGAAGAACGAGACCACTGACGAGACAGAAACGATTGCCAACAAGGTTATGAACCGCAGCAGTTACTACACGATAGAGAAACGCATTGTGGGTTATAACGACGGTGACACATTGATCTTCGACGCAACGTGTGGTGAGGTACGTCTGGCGGAGCAGCTGAAACTCGTCATTGACGGCAGTATGCTTGCCATCAGCGAGACCGAGGGCGCATACTACAAATTGAGCTTTGCCGGCAGAAGTAACGACGACATAGACAAGAGCATCAAGGCCACTTGCGCTGACGGCAGTGTGGTAGAGATGAAGGTAAATGGCAGCAACTGGTCGAGCAACGGTTTTGTCGCAGACAACTTCGGTACAGAAAAAGCAGACGGCAGAATGGCACTACGTGTAGCCGAGAACGTGAAAGCAACATGCAGCGACACACCATTGGCAAGCAAGGACATACCAACCAACGGTATGGCACTAAGCTTTACATTCAAGGTTAAGAACATTGCCAAACGTAATGCAAAGATTATGTGGTGTATGGGTGAGCGATTGGGCTTTGTGCTTACCGGAGAGAAGTTCATCGTGACCACCGCCGGAGACAGCGACGAAGCATTGAAAGATGTGCAGACCACCGCTGCCACCTCCTACCTTGACGACACCGTATATCGCATAGACATTGTGATAGAGCCACAAGCCAGAGCACCCTATAGCGGTGTGATGCTGTGCAAGGTGTTCCAAAACGGTGATGCTGCAGCGTGTGTTCCCATCAGCACCGTCAACGGCTTCCCTAACATTGCGGACATGATACACTTCGACGGTACAGATGCCGACCTCTACCTATACGAGGTGGTACGCTGGAACACCTACTATGACTTCATCCAAGCATTCAACAACTATATCGTGAACCTCACAGACACGACTGCCATGCTGACCGAGTATGAGCAGAACCAAGTTATGAGCGATGTTACAGCTGAGGGCACGACGAAACCACGCCCCGATATGCAAAAGTTGTTAGACCGCGGTATCATGGTTGTGGCAATGACGCGCACTTCGGACAAGAACCTTAGCAAAGACGGTGGCGCGGTAACGGACAGCGAGATATATTATCCTGACTACATCGAAGGTTTGAGGGACAAAAAAACGTCCGTTTTGATGGACTGGTATATTTATTTCCCCGACCGTCCGTGGGCAAACTGCGTTATTGAAGCCATCCCGACGACAAACCAAGGAACTTCGACACTTGCCTACGGTGTCAAGAATAAGAAGGGCAAGGGTAAGAAGGCGAAGAGGATTAGAATGCTCTACACAAGAGAGCAGATTAGTGAGATGTACAATGGTGATGAGACTATTCTTGCCAAGTATGACGACGCAGCAGCTCTTGCGAAGAAAAAGAAGATCCGCGTGAAGGAAGGCAGTACGCCTATACAGAACATTACCATCAAGGTTGACTACTCGGACTCTGCCGGTGCCAACAACTGTGCCATGATGGAGCTTATGAACGACACGCAGATAGCCCTTGGCAGTGACTATATGACCCCTGCACAGCGACACAACACCGACAAGAGCGAAGAACTGCATACGAGCATTGACGGTGTGACGTGTGCCCTCTTCCGTACCGACTACCGCATAGGTCAAGACAAGGGGACACAGGCCGCTACACTTCCTGAGAACGCCTACTTCCACTCGAAGGCAAACTTCAATGCCGACAAGGGTAATCCCCACTTCTTCGGTTTTGAGGACGTTAAGGGATATAATTACGGTTGCGTGAACTATGGCGACTTCAAGGAAATGGTAGCTCCGAGAGATACCAGCATTGAGACCTACAAGGCCAGTGTTCTTTCAGACACAAGCTCATTGATACCGGGCACGCTGTATATGCTGAGTGAGTTCTGTGGTCCGGAAACACGCTTCATTGAGAACGATGGTACCGGAACCATGACAGAGATAGGTGAGGTGGCCGTGGAAGACAGTCATGTGCTTGACAAAACACTCTCCGAGGTACAGGCAGACGATGTTAAGAACTACGACTGGGGAACAGCCTACAAGACATCTGACGGAAAGTATGTGCAGTATAAAGGAGGAGCATGGAAGGACACCACAGGCACCATGACTTATGACAATGCCACTAAGAAATGGAGTGTGCAAGGCCGCGTTCTGAACCCTGTGGAGTGCTACGAGTACCGACAATATCAAGAGTTCTGTTGGCAGCAGGGCGTGAACAGTGTGGACGATATGCTAAAGACGCTGCACACCGACGATGGTGACGTTCCAGTGTGGAGCACTTATTACGAAATGCGCTACCCTGACGACGACGATTTGAACGCCCTGTATGCGTCGGGCAAGAAAGTTCCGTACCAGCTGTATAGAGAGTTGGCCTTCTGTCAGCAGTGTAACCAGAACTTGACCGACAATGCCGAAGAGAACGCCGCCAAGGACCCTGATGGCAGCGAAAAGGTATTCAACGGAGCCGGTGCAAGCACAACCATTACCATTGGTGGCAAAACCGTAGCCGGTACCAAGGAGAACCGCAGGAAGAAATGGCAGCAGGAAATGCACAAGTATTTCTCTCCCCATTCAACTCACTGCTATGTTGTGGCGAGCGACTACAAAGCCACCGTGGACCAGCGAGCCAAGAACATGATGATTGCTGTTTACTTGGAGACCGACGGAAGAATGCGTTACTACTTCAACCATTGGTATGACGGTGACTCATGTGACGAGGCTGACAACGACTGCTACCTGACCATACCTTGGGATATGGACGGAGCAGCGAGCCATCTGTATCAAGGATGGGACGGCGTAATGTTCCAACAGAGCTATGCCTTGTTTGACAGAGGCGAAGGTGTATGGCTTGATGATGCAGGCACGGAGACGCTGACTCTTCATGACACGGCGGCAAAGATGCGTGCTACGAAGACCAAGGCCGGCCTTGAAATTTTCTCTACTGACGGCTGCTACCGTTACTGGATGATAGACCGCATCTTGAAATGGCCAAAGGTGGTAAGTTCGTTTGACGGAGAGCGCAAGTATATAGAAACAGCTACCGCTGCCGACAACCACTATCCTGCCTTGCATGGTCTGCGACTGGAGAGTCTGCCAGCCTTCCAGCGCAAGCGTTTCGCATACAGAGACGGCTACTTCCAGACTGGTGATCTGTTCCGCCATTTCTTCCAAGACCGTGTTATGGGACCCATCACGGTGAAGATAACGGCAGCACAGGATGGTTACTTCGCCATGGGCGTGGACTCCACCTCGTCAGCCAAGTACAGTTGCTATCTAAAGGAAGGTGAGAGTCACACCTTTACAGAGGTTGCAGCAGGAGAAGGCGGCAAGCTCATATACATCTTCGGCGCAGACAAGATAAGCGAGCTTGACATCAGCGGCTGTTCTCCTAAGAATTCAAACTGGATGCTTAGCGAGTGCACCTTACTGCGCAAGCTTGTCATTGGAGGTGAAGGATATACTCCAGCTTATACCACGGACATTCTGAGCACGCTGAACTTAGGACAGATGCCTTTCTTGGAAGAGATAGACATCAGGAACACGATGATCACCGACGTGAACGCCTCGCTGTGTCCTCGTCTAAGAAAGGTGTTGGCAGAAGGCAGTCTGTTGAAGTCCATCACACTTGCAGAGAGTTCACCTATTGATACGCTGCACCTTCCCGGTACTATGACGACTCTGTACTTCAAGAACCTTCCTAATCTGACCTACCCCGGTGGTTTGACCATTGACGGAATGGCTAAGGTGACGAAGCTGTTTTTGGACGGAAGCCCGAAGATAGATGCCATGAAGCTGCTGCGAGAGGTAACCACGGCCAGTGCGCTAAAGAGTGTACGCATAGCCGGCCTTGCTGCTACGGAAAGCGTTGAGCTGCTGCGAGCCATCAAGAACAATGGAGCCGTAGGCATAGATGCAAACGGAGCAGACTATGACGAGAGCGGCCAGTGTAGCGGACTGATAGGCAGATGGATCCTAACTCTACTTTCAGAGGAGAGTGAGATTGCGGAGCTGAAGCGTTACTTCCCGAACCTTGAAGTTATAAACTCGCAATTCTCTGTCATAAAGATAGACGATGTGGTGAGCGGTGACTTCTGCGAGAAGTACAGCAACCCCGAGAACCAGACAGGAGCCGATTACGATAAGAGCTTTGTGGCAAGCGGCCACACATTGAAGATATTGCAGGACACCCATGCTTACAAGTGTACGTACAACTCCAAGCTGAAACAGATGGAGGGTGTGCAATTGAGCGATGCAGACTTCAATAAACTTGCTAATGGTGAGAGCTTCGATGTGAGCGACAGCGCAGGTGAAGGCTTTGACATCTTCCACCACTTGCCTCATTATTGGTACAAGGGCGTGAACGACTACAAGAACCAAGTAAAGTATCACTTTAACTCAATTACAGATAAAGAGCCGTTATCGACTGTAAACAACCGCAAGGAGGCATTGCTTTCTGAGCTGCTCTATGCAGAAAATACAGGCGTGTATGCTGACGAGGCAACAGTTGGCGAGACAGTTGGCGATAATATTATTGCCACAGCAGCCAATGCGAATGTCTACCGTATGGACGTTGAGGGCATGAAGCAGGTAAGATGGCCGGGACTTAACCACGCTCGTCTTGGTGCCGTCTTTACGGATGCAAACGGCAAGATCGTGGGCAAGTTCATTATGATGGTGAGTCACGCTTACTTCGACTTCTCAATCGGTAACTATGTGTTCTGCGATGTGCCAAACGGTGCCAAGTGGATATACTTCACTTCGTATCGTGACATTGGCGACATAAAGTGTCTTGCTGTTGACAGCGAGCATATAGAAGCAATAGAACCAGAATGGACTGAGCACACCATTGGTGAGTACGACAGCCTTGTGGGAACATACCCCATCACTATTGACGGACTGAAACGACCTCGCAGCATATCAGGTGCTGTACGTTCGAAGAAAGGTGACGGCACTTCACAGACCTCTGCAGAATGGGCATACGACACAGACGGTAACCCGACCGAAATGCCGACCGGGACAATACACTACACAGCCAAGGATTTCCAGAATAGTGCGCACATGCGCGGAGAGGGCTACCAACTCCAAGACTATGAGCAGCACAAGGAAATCAGTAACCTGTGGTGGGCGACCCATGGAACGACCGATGAGCAGTCTGTTGTGGGCAATGGTGCACATGACAGCACACTCAACAGTCGTGACGACATCGGCATGGCGGACACATCGTATGTGGGCAACTCCATGAACTCAATCATGGGACTCAAACACTATGTGGGCTGTGACAGTGAATGGATGGACTACATTGCAGGAAATGTGAAGAGCTACGAGACGTTCTACAAGAACCGTTGCGTGGAGACGAACGAAGATCCTGTAGATTATGTGTTCCACATCTTCGACCCGATTAAGAAGACGGAGCGAACCGTGCAGAGTGTGAACAGCAACGGCAACTGTGTAGTAAGAGTGGTGCATGGTGCCAAGTGTGACATCTTGCCAAGCAAGGTGCACCAGACAGACACCAGCAAATTATTGCTGTCCGGTAAAACTTTTTCAAACAAAATAAATTAGGGCTGACACTTCTCACGAGGTATCAGCCCTTTTGGTTATCTTTGTTTTGCGAAAAAATATATAACCATGAGCAAAGATAGTCATTTTACCGGACAGCCGGTCTATAGTCAAGTGTTAAAGTTACTCGACAAAGAGAAGATTCTTCAAATAAGTCGCGAAACGAAAGGAAGCGAGGCTTACGTGAAGCGTTTTGACGGCTACCAACATCTTGTGGTAATGCTGTTCGGCATACTCAAACACTTTGATTCTCTTCGCGAACTTGAGATAGGCATGAAGGCGGAGGCTCACAAGCTCGGACACCTCGGAATGAACTATCTGGTTCGTCGCAGCACGCTTGCGGAGGCCAATATACGCCGTCCTCAGGAGTTCTTTGCAAGTGTTTATGCGTATCTTTTGGAGAAGTATGCCAAATTTTTAGCGGACAGCCGCCCCTCCAAGTGCTATAAGGGGCAGACTCACGAGCCTAAAGACTGGGAGAAGTTGCTTTACATGATGGATTCCACCACAATAACGCTCTTTGACAACATACTCAAAGGTGTCGGGCGGCACCCGAAATCAGGCAAGAAAAAAGGCGGCATGAAAGTACATACAGTAATGAAGTATCATGTCGGCGTGCCGATGGTGGTGCAGCTCACATCCGCCGCAAAACACGATCATTACCTGCTGAAGGAGGTGCATTTGCCAAAAGACTCCACTTTGGCGATGGATCGTGGTTACGTCGACATCGCACAATTCCAACGTCTTACCGAAGAAGGCGTGTGCTACGTGACCAAAATGAAGAAAAACCTTAAGTACGAGGAACTTGAATCCATTACTTACGTCAACCCGCAGGGACTGGTGACGCACATAGACAAGAAAGTGCTTTTTACAAGAGGGGAACTCACCCATGAGGCACGTATGGTGGAGATATTTTACGAGACAAAGAAGCCGGTTGTGCTGTTGACCAACAACTTTGAGTTCACGTTTGAGGACATTTCTGAAATTTATCGCCTCAGATGGGCCATCGAGTCGCTATACAAACAGCTAAAACAAAATTTTTCGCTTCATTTCTTCTATGGGGACAGCGTCAACGCCATACAAATACAGACATGGGTAGTCTTGATTGCAAATCTGCTGATAACAGTTCTGTCAAGAAGCATCAAGAGGCACTGTGCATTCTCGCAGGTTGTTACCATGGTATGACTTATGCTCATGTACTACGTCGATTTTATCGCATTCATGGAAAATCCCAAGAAAACCTGGAATGATTTCCTTGCAAAGGAGATGCAAAAAGCACCACCAGAACCAAGTCTTTTCGATTAAGGGGCTTACTTTTGAAAAAATAAACCCCGAAGTCCTATTTTACGGGGCTTCGGGGAGGATTTTTATGCTCTTTTGAGTTTTACCGGACAGCAATAAAAAAGAGTAACAATAAATTCTTTTTCATTTTTATTTTATGTTTGATAATCTATCTTATAAACGCAAAATTCAAGAAATCTTGCATCAGCAACGTTTTTTTTGATTATGGCGATGCCCCTTTAACCTTATTTCTCAGGTTGAGGAACTTCTTGAATAACCGGAAATCCTTAATGACCTTAATGACCGTGACCTCAATGACCGGAAAAGCCTCTAAACATTCATTTGTTTTTCTGATGAAACTCCTTCCTTGTCTTAGCCATTGCTTCCGTAGCCCTATCGTGGGTTTCTATCAGCAATGGGCTTTTGTGGTATTGCACAATCTTGACCCCGACAGAGTTGTGCCTTTTCTTTTCCTTGATGCATTGGACAATCAAGTCTGGATTGGCTGATTTAGCCGTTGGAGTCTTGTCAAAGTTCTGAATATAGGCAGCGTTAGTCAGGAAGAGAATGTCGGAACCTTCCGGTATTTCCTGCATTACCTTGATCATGAGGGTTAGCATCATTCGGAACTCTGTGGTGTGTATGTCGCTGATTACATCATGGCTGATGGTGTTGTCGTTATGCTCAATCACAACGGCAGCACCACCAACTCGCTCTTTATGGCCATAATCACATGAGCCACCTATCCAAACGTAATATGTAGAAGTATCTTGTGTCATAATTATTTTATATTCAATGTCCGCAGATATTCCTTCTGCTCGGGCGTGATTCTGTAGCTCTCGATGGCCTTCTGGATGGTCTTATTGTGCGTCCAGGGAGCAAGGCGGCGTTGCTCGATGTAGGGAATCGTTGCGTCCCATTACTTGGCAAGAGCCGTGGCGAAGAACCAGGCTACCATCATTTTTACGTAATACTTTTCGCTCCTTACTGATGCTGGAATTTCAAGATATTCTTCCTTGAAGTCTTTATCCAGGTAATGAGACATAAGTGTCTCTATGCCAAAGCGACAAGTATAAACGTGTGACGATTTACTCCAAGTCTTGATCTTCGCCAATAGCTCCTCCTTGTGTTTGGCAAACACCTTCGGAGACATGATGTCGCAAACAGCCCAGTTGTCCACGAATGGCAGGAATTTCTCTGTAAGACGAATGCATTCCTCGTAGTCCTTTACCTCGGAAATGAGGAGACCATGAAGCATATTCTCATCGTAGTATTCATGAGGAATCTGCTGAAAAAATTCCTTGCATTCTGCCTCCTTTGTAAACTCTTTTGCGAACTTGCGGAGCACAGGCACACGAATGCCTATGAAACTCTCCATGGGCACTCCCGGTGTCAGTTTGGCTTGGAAAGCAGCATACTGCTTATCCTGCATGGCGAACAGTCTTTCTTGAAGTGAAGCCATTTTATCCAATTAATTTAATAATCTGTTTATCCGAAGCATCAGGCAGGATTTCTTTCAGATGCTCGAAAATTCTTTGATAAGATTCCTGGGGAGTGCGGTTGCATTGGCAAGCCTCCCTGCCATAGAGATCTTCGGGAGTGTTGAGCAGCGACCATCCCCAGCCATATTCGTGATTGTGCTTGTCGCGAGGATAGATGAAATCCTCGGTCACGATGTAAGTCGCCATTTCCAGTCGGGTGAGATAACTGTCAAACTTGCTTCTCATTCCCTTGACCTTCGGTCTTCCTCCTTCTTGCAAGGCAGAGTTGAAGCAAGCTTCACTCTGCTCTTGCTTCGTGCGTCGGTTGCCCGTAAAACCGCAGGCTGCCCGAAGCTCCCTTGTAATGAGACTGCCAGTAGATTGAAGCGTGCTGAGAATGGCTCCTTCTATCGAGTCATCATCTGGGCGAGGGTACTTGCTTCTTCTGTAGTTGCAAAAGTCCGGCCACCATTCCTGGCTGATGAATCCTGCTTTCTTGTTGAAGAACTTTCCGTACATACACGGCATTTCCTGCACAATCTCGCCCTTCCATTTCCATAGCGGCCAGTCCCAACCGCCTTCAGGAAGTCTTACGTAACCGCAGTCTTCTGCCACGATGTCTTCGGCAGAGAATCCTTCAATGCCACTATCAAGAAGAGGGAGGAAGCCGATTTTCTGAATCAGCTCCATCATGCCTGTTGCTGAATATATTTCTGGAAAGTTCATAAGCTTCGTTCTTTATTTTATTATCAATTCATTCAGTTTATCCTCTCTGATAATCTTCGGCTGAGCCTTGCCAGCGAGAATGAGAATCTTTTTTCCATTACGATAAATATGAAGCTGTCGTGAGCGAACTACGGCTGTCAGCTCCTCATCATTCTGCATGGCTTGCCAGATAGGATAATATATTCCCTCAGGTTCAAACAACTTCTTTTGAAGATGCGAACAGAGGTTTGTTGTATCAATAGTCATTGCCATAATTTTCTTCAAACTATTTGTTTCCAAAGATTCACGTGTAAATACGTCATCAGCGCAATCTGTATCAGCAGAATGGCTGGAATGCCGTATTTGAATTTCTTGTGCATCGTCTTATGGTGCCAGACTTTCATTCCCATCCATGCCCCGATGCTTCCTCCAAGTACAGCCAGTAACAAAAGCGTGGCTTCAGGAATACGCCACTTGGCTTTCTTGGCCTTGTATTTGTCAATGCCGTACACGATGAATGTAACAACATTGAGGGCCAGAGATAGTAGGCGAGGTAACTATGTAATGTGTTCATACTCTTCAACTGCGTTTTCTTATCTCTTTAAAATCCCAACTCCACATCCTTTCCGAATGGTGCGAGCGAAAGCCCGGCCATCTTGAAATGCTGTTTACCCCAAGGAATGCCGATGATGGTGATACATAAGAGAAAGCCGAAGAACAGATGCATGAGGCAAGCCCACAAACCTCCGAAAATCAGCCAGAGTAAATTCAACAGGATGCGAATGCAACCTGTTGGACTATTCGATTCTCTTACCGTTGAACCAAAAGGCCATAGGCAGAGCAGACCAATCTTGAATGTCTGTATTGCAAACGGAATGCCGATGATAGTACATGCAAGAGCCAGACTTCCGGTGAAATAACCGATGGCAGCTTCGAGACCTCCGAAGAGCCACCAAAGTAAGTTTCCTATTATGCGCATAAGATTATTCTTTTAATCTTTTATATCAAGAATGGATCAAGCGTAGCCAGCAGTTCGGCTTTATCTATCACACCGCTTGTGCGCCACAATACTTCTCCGTTTCGGAAAAGCATCAGCGTAGGCACAGATTGAATGCGGTATTGGCTTGCTGTTACGCCGTACTTGTCCACATCCACCTTGATGATTCGGATGCGGTCGCCCAATACACTCTTCACCTGCTCTAAAATGGGGTGCATCGCCTTGCAAGGTTGGCACCAGGTAGCAAAGAAATCGGCCAGAACAAGCTGGCCACTGTTTATTACGTTATTAAATGTCTCCATAATTATTTATCTATTTCCGTGAAACGATTAAAAGTTCTGCCGTCCCTCGTAACTTTCCCGAAGAACATATCTTCCGGTCTTACCCAATAGGCTTGGTCTCCATAGAGAGCCTGATAAACCACCATGCGCTCCTGAGTCTCGGAGTCGAAGGCAGAATGGATGAACTTGTATTTGCCGCCCTTGAAGTGCTGGAAATATCTTTCTTCCTTTGCTGAAAACTCCATCAGCATTTTCTGGGCAAGGGGAGCGTACCAGGTCTTTACCTCCTGTTCAGTAGGCGTATGACCGCCTGGGAAATGGAAGGCTTGGTTGTAATGCTGCAGGAAGAGAGGGGAGAAGTGAGCCAGGGTGTCCTGCTCACCAAAAAGTCCCCACACACGATTCTTATAATAGGGGTTGCAATGGTCAAACTGCACGGCTTCCAGTTCCGCAAACTCCTCAATCAGCGCCTCGTCAATCACCAGCCGCTGATTGCCGTCCCTTCTCGGCGCCTTGTATTCATGCTCGCCGATGCGCTCCTTCAGAAATTCCGTCATCATGAAATACGGATTGCCCAGCAGGGCAGGAATGCCCACCACCGGAGCCAGCATCTGGGCGAGGAAAGAGCCGCAGCTGTTGCCCAAAAGTAAATCGGGCTGCTCCCGGTCGATGATGGAGCGTATCTCCTTCAGTGCCTCCTTTGGGTGCAAAGGCAGGTCGGGAGTCAGCACCACCGCCGTCCCCTCAAACGCCTCTTTCAAGGCTTTCGCCATCGGACAGCTGCCCGTGGCGAAGAATCCGTGTAGGAATAATATCTTCTTCATGCTCTAATCTTGTTTTCACCTTTCTCCTTCGTAACTCGGCCATTCAAGCGAACTTGATGGTTCTTGCTGCTTCGTCGGTTAAAAGTATTGGTGTTGATTTTAATGTTTAAAAAAGAAAAGCGCTCTGTATGAGCGCTTTAACTATAGAAAGTAAGATTTAGTGCTTAGCTATAATTTGGTTACTTTCCGATGCAACATGTGGATGTTGCTGATAGTTAAGCTTTTATCTTTTAAACGGTACAACTACCCTTTTTACAAGTGCAGAGAAAATGAACAACAAGATTAGAGCATGAAGAAGATATT
>NZ_JAHQUY010000132.1 GCF_019052365.1 Leyella stercorea | reverse complement strand
TTTGTTGGTGCACTTCTTGCTCTGGCAAGCGGCAAAGCCGAGCGGAGACAAGTGCACCCCCTTGGTTATAAAACTTCGAACTTGCCGTTGTGATCTACAACATATCTCTTGCCCGTTCCGCCTACGAGGATGCTTGCTCTGAACTGGTGCGTTGTAGCCTCCATCTCAATGTTGCTGCCCTTAGGCAGGGTAGCGAGGTCGGCGTCGGTGAGTCCGAGCACGTCGAGCGAGCTTGTGTATCTGCCATCCTTGCCGTGCTGGTCGAGCTGCGCGTAGAACAGCGCCCAAAGCACCTTGTAAGCCTCCATGTCGTAAGGACACTGGAACTCGTCGGTGCCGTTGCCAGCCACCTTGTCAGAGAACTGCAGGAATCCCCACTGGTTAGGCGCGTGCATGTTTATTTCGCCCGTCGGAGTCCATACCCAGTTCTCCTCCGGTCCGCCCTTCTTCAGCCACTGTACGCGCGAGAAGTTGAGGCGCCAGATGTTGCCAGCCTTCAGCGGATTGGTGAAGTTGCGTGTCACGGCTTTGTGCGGAATAGCCATCTCCACGGTCCACGAGCGGTCGGTGTCCTTCTGCTTGTTTAGCGTGCCGTCGTGCTGCACGGCGAGCTTCAGTCCGGGGCAGTCCCACTGAATGTGGAAGTTGCCGCCCGAGCGGTAAGCGCGGTCGAGCATGAGGTCGAATATCACGCCGCGTGCGTTGTTCTCAATCTCGAAGTAGTTCTGTCCGTCGCCCGTAGGGTCGAGGAACACCTCGAAGTCGTTGTCGTGATATATGATGGTGTCGCGCTGAGTGAGGTTAGCCACGATGTTCGGCTCCTCGAGCACGGCAGAGATATACAGATACTCGTCGTCCCAGAGCAGGCGCGCCTTGGTGTCGTAGATAGGCTTCGGGAAGTCGAAGCCGCTGATGTCGACGAACGACTCTGTCTGTGCAGCCTTCTGCCACACCTTCTCGTTCAGTTTGCCGTCGATCTTCATCTTCTCCGTAGTGCGGTAACACACGTAGTTGCGCGGCGTGGTGAGGCGTCGGTCGTACTTCTTCAGCAGTCCGTCCTGCGCTGCTGCGGGCATGGCGAAAGCGAAAGCCAGCGCCATAGCCGATAATATTGATTTCTTCATATTCGATTAGTTTTTTCGTTTCGTTCTTATTTTTCCAAAAGGTCGGGGCGCAGACGCTGCGTGCGCTCCATAGCTTGCTCCATCTCCCAGTTCTTTATCTTCGCCTCGTTGCCGCTGAGCAGAATCTCCGGCACCTTCCATCCCTTGTATTCAGCTGGGCGTGTGTAGATAGGCGCCGAGAGCATGTCGTCCTGGAAGCAGTCGGAGAGTGCGCTCTGCTCGTCGCCGATTACGCCCGGCACCACGCGCACTACGGCGTCGGCGATGATAGCCGCAGCCAGCTCGCCTCCCGTCAGCACATAGTCGCCGATAGAAATCTCGCGAGTGATGAGATGGTCGCGCACACGCTGGTCGATGCCCTTGTAGTGGCCGCAGAGAATGATGATGTTGCCCTTCATCGAGAGGTCGTTAGCCACGTGCTGGTCGAACTGTTCGCCGTCTGGCGACGTGAATATCACCTCGTCGTAGTCGCGCTCCGCCTTCAGTTGCGATATGCAGCGGTCTATCGGTTCGCATTGCATCACCATTCCGGCAAAACCACCGTAAGGATAGTCGTCTACGCGGCGCCATTTGTTAGTGGAGTAGTCGCGCAGGTTGTGCAGATGAATCTCTGCGAGACCCTTCTTCTGTGCGCGAGCAAGTATCGATTCGTTGATAAAGCCCTCAAGCATTTCGGGCAGTATGGTTATAATGTCTATTCTCATAAATGCAAAATTACACAATTTTGTTTACACGGCAAAACTAAATGCCCCATTTGTGCGATATAAAACCTACACTAATATAGTGTGAAATGATAGCAAAAGTCATCGTGCTCCGTCCGCCGTCCGATCGGGCGGCGAACGCAATCTGATCGGGTGGCGGACGGAATCCGATCGGGCGGCGTACGGAATCCGATTGGGCGGCGTACGGGTGACGATGACATAGCGCGGATAAATACTATTTAGAATCCTCGTCGACGCCTAATCCGAACAATGCGAAATCGCCCCGTAGAGGGTCGTCGGGGAACACTTCGAGCATCGCATCAGTCAGTCGGCGCGCGGTAGCCATCGATGCCGTGCGGCTCTTCAGCAGTCCCAGGCGCAGCGCCTCCTGCACCACGTGCGTGTCGAGCGGCATGATGAGCGTGCGTCGGTCGATGATGTCAGCCCATAGGCCGAGGTCGACGGGCGACCCGCTGCGCACCATCCATCGCAGGAACATGCACACGCGTTTGCAAGCCGACTGCGTGTTGCGCGGCACAACCGTGCTTGCGTCGTGCTCGGCGAAGTAGCGGCAGATAGCGCTCACCGCCTCAATGCCCGTCGAGGCATGGCGACGCACGTACTCCTTCATGCTGCCGTATTCGCGGAGCATACTCTCGTAGGCTGCTATCAGGTGGTGCATATCGCCGAACTTGTAGAGCCGGTAGTAGCACTTAGCGGTGTAGGGTATGTCTTTGCGCCACTCGCCCGAACGCACCCAGCGGTCTACGTCGCCCTGCGCCGCGTCGATGATGAACTGTATCTTGGGGAAAAACTGCTTGCGCGAACCGTAGCTTAGGCACGAGGCGAGAAAAGCCGTAGCCTCCTTGTTGGCGTCGCCCTCCACGCTGTGCATGAACGAGCTTGGGTCGGCGGGCAGAAAGGCGGCGGTCTCGTATCGGGCTGCGAGGTCTGCGATGAGTTGTCTTGTGTTCTGTTCCATATAATATGCTGTTGAAAAATCAGAGTTTATAGTGAAAGCAATCGTTGTCTAAATATAAAACCCGTTTGTTTATAAATGAAAACCTATTGCTTATAAAAAGAAAAAAGCGACAGCCTTCACAGGCGACCGCTTCAAATCTTCAATAGGTATTAGTCTCTTTTTTAAGGTAAAAAGATTGTTTTCAGGATAACTGCTGCAAAGATATTATATTTTTTACATTTACCAAACTTTTTAGACGCTTTTTTCCGAAAAAATATCAAAAAAGTTACCACGCCAAATACTGCAACTGTTCAAGTGTATACGTATAGAAGTGTTAATTATTTATCAAAAGGTTGAGATAAATCAACTTCTTTAAGCGTTTTGCGTGAAAACGCTTGCTTTTACTATAAAAATGCTAACTTTGCAGCCGTAAAAAGATTATTGCTGTCCGCTAAAACTTTTCATACAAAATAAATTAGGGCTGACACTTCT
>NZ_JAHQUY010000131.1 GCF_019052365.1 Leyella stercorea | reverse complement strand
CATTAGTGTCCCGTTAAAATCGGGACCAGTTAAATATTAATCAAATAACCCCGGAAAGAGGGGACAATCGAGTTCTTTGACATTATTGAAATCAGTCCTTTCGAAGAGATCTACGAGTGGTGTCTTATCCATAAGAGAAATGCTTAGAATCTGAAGAACCTCATAAGTTGATCGCTTAAGTTGCAAATCATGTTGTACGATAGCAACAAGGCAATAGGCTATGATTGCCGATGAGATTTGGATTCTCACAGCATTCTCTGTAGTACCCCAGAACTTCTTGATCTTGAGGTGCTGCTTTAGCCATTTGAAGAACAGCTCTATCTGCCATCTGTTCTTGTAAAGGTTGGCGATTTCAGGAGCTGTTAGATGAAAAGCATTTGTCAGGAAGGCAAACTCCCTACCTTGTTCTTCATCATAGAATTTGACGAGTCTGAGTTTCTCCGGATACTTCCGGTATGAATTGTATTCAGTGAATTCAATCACAGCATCTGTCAATATATTCTTTGGCAACCTGCGCCTCCATTTACAGCATTTGTATTGCAGATTCTTCTTGGCTCGCACAACAAAGAACGATTCATGCTGATGTATTTTGAAAAGCTCCTTGAATGCATTGTATCCACGGTCGAAAACATAGTAAGAACCTGATTCATAAGGAATTTCCTTCATAGCCTTTGAGTCGTAAACTGATGCTGTAGAGATATGGAAGAAAGCTGGAACCTGAGATTCGAGGTCATATAGCACATGTGCTTTTATTCCTCCCTTCTTCTTACGGAACTTTGCCCACCAGAAGACCGACAAACACAATGGAATGGTCGTTGAGTCAAAAGCATACACATTGCCTTTCAACTTGAAGATATCCGTTACTCGTTTCTTCCTGGCTTGCTCCATCATATAGAAAGCAAAGTCTTCAAATATACGGTAGTCACGATTCTGATTGGCAGAAGCAAATGTCGTTTTCGCAATAGGCTTACGCCCTAATCCAAGATGGTATTGCTTTGCTCTATGTGCTTCAAAAGCAACAATCAAATCTCGCAAACTCTCTCGATTACTCAGTTGACCAAACATCATAGCAAGCAACTGATTCCAACATGTGAAATGCTTCACATAGCGGTTTCCATCATACTTGCGAACATAGTTGTTAAACTGAGTTCTGTTCAAAAAAGCGGTGAGCTGGGCAAAAACGTATTTGTCTTGGAACATAGCAGTCATTTTTATTTGCCTGCAAAGTTACGAAATCAAGTCCGTTTCATTCCCAAACACCACCTAATAGACTGTATTTCAATTAATTCAAAGAACGATTAGTCCACTTTAACGGGACAGTAGTGATGTCAATTATAATTTTAAATAGCAGTAAAAATGATAGCTATTTTAGTGTAAACACTTATAATGAATAGATATTTATTCTTATGAAGTATATTCATCCTTCTTTGATATTCTATTTTGGAATAATGAAGTTTGGATTATACCTTTGTAAAAAAAAGAATGGAAAAAAGTATTCATCAGAAAAGATATCATACTATGATTGCATTACTTAGACAAAAAAGAGAAGCATCTGGTATAACGCAAATTCAATTAGCAGAAAAATTGAATGTTAGTCAAACTGTTGTTAGCAAGATTGAAACTTGTGAACGACGTATTGATGTTATTGAGTTAATTGATATTTGTGGTGCAATTAATACTTCATACATGGATTTTTTTTCAGAACTTAATGATAGATTATAATTATATGGAATCACCTTATATTAATTTGCCAGTAGATAAATGGCGCTCAAAAACAGAAGAGCTGGTTAATAAGCATCCTCTTAAAGATAAAATCAAGGAAGTTGTGTTAAAATCATGGGAGGACATATTTAACCTTAATTCCGCAACTGTTTCAATAAATCGCTTGTCGGACTCAAAATTGTCATTATGGTGTCTTGGGGCTTTATTTGATTGCTGTATTTCTCGTGACAAGCCATTTCATCCCCTTACCCCACCAAGCGACTTGAGGCAATACGCAGTTGAAAACCGACAAGAAATAAGGATTAGCCAAAGTCTGTATTGAATAACTCTCCGTAAGCTTGATTGTCTGTGTAAATATTCAGTATAAACTGCCTTGACGTTCTAATCCATTTGGCAGGTACTGTGATGAACTTGAACACAAATGCTTTGATGCGACTTGTTGCTTTGAGTCCGAACTTTTTCACTTCAAGCCTCTCCATGATGAATTTATAGAAGTTGCGTACAAGTGCAGTGAGCAGTAGGAATACCGTATTTTCAGCCATAAAGGACTTTGGAAGTCTGTCCCATCCGAATCCGTTGTTCAAGTCATCAAATATACGTTCCTTACCTCCACGAAGGTTATAGAATTCGACAATCTCTCTGACAGAAGATTCGTAATCATTGGTCAGTATGCAACGGTAGGTGTATTCTCCCTCCCACAGGTCAAGATCTGCATCCATTCGCTTCTGTCTTTGAATGACAAGACGATATGCTTTTCCTTTCCATTTCCCAACAAGAATGGAATTCAACTCAAACTCAATGCCGTTGATTTCCTCCGTCTTCCACCCTCTGAGCGCAAAGATGTCATCGTAGAGCGAACTGCAGCGGTTGGCACGGATATAGAAAGACTTGCAGTGCTTTTCAACTTCTTCTACTATCTCTTCCGAGCAAGATCCGCAGTCTGCCCTGAATCGATTGATTACAAGATTGTTACGTTCAAGTCTCTCAAAGATTCTTTTCAGCGTGTCTTGTTGATGAAAACGCACGTTAGTATTGCCGTCGCTGTTCTCGATACCGACTATCATATCGCCAATGACAGCCACGCCGGGACGATATCCGAGAAACTTCTTGTATGTAGGCTTTGCATCATACTTCTCGGTCTCTATGAACTGATGGTCAAAATCTACATCATACTCACCGTCCTCTTTCAGTTGACCAGTTGTCAACAGACAATTTAGAAGTAGCGTGTTGAGCGTGTCTGCCGTATTGAAATCGTAGTTCTTACCCGTATCTGATGTGTATGAAATGTGTTCTTGCGTCAGTTCCTTTATCGCTCTGAGGATAGTGTCAGAGCTACAAGTGCGAAGTGTCGGATGAAGTGAGAGATGGTTCATCAAATGAGTAGTGACATCCTCAATACATGAGCCACCACAGAAATAAACACTCATAAGTGAACGGATGATTTCGCTATATTGATAACCATACTGTTTGCTTCTTAGACCCAATGTAGAATCGATTATAGAAGACAATGTGGAGTCAAATTGCTCCATGATTGAAAATATTCCTCCAAAAGGAGTGAGTTTCTCAGATTT
>NZ_JAHQUY010000130.1 GCF_019052365.1 Leyella stercorea | reverse complement strand
CTGCGATGCTTGCAGAATAACAAAGGACAGCCCAAATCAAAAGGACTGTCCTTTAGGTAGTGGTATGCTCGGCATGAGCTTAATCTAATGGGTGCAAGTCCCTAACAAGCCCTAATAGCGGGAATTGTATAGCCAATAGCAAGGGTGTCCACTGCGAGGTGGAATCTGAAAGAAGCTGGCGGCAAACATCTGACCTAACGTACAGAAACTTCATATAAGGCATTTGACCATGGATGAGATTGCCACACAAATCAAAGTCCTATAGCTATTCGGAATGGTTGGTGTAAATGAAGTGGGTATAAGATGGAAAGAATAAGCCCTTATCCGAGGAGGTCTCACGGACATGACGATTAGTTGCCTTTACGAAAGTCATGGAGTAAAGCTTGCCGTGAGAAGTCAGCAGATGCCATAGTAGTGGAGTCCTCGATAACGCTCCATGAAGGGCAGAACCTATAAATTAAACGATAGTAATTGAAACGTACCTTATGAAGGAAAGAATGCAGAAAACATTGGCAGAAGTCAAGGGCTACCCACAGAAAGATAGGACGGAATCCGAAGGATATGTGGGAGCGCAGACCTTCATGTGGATATGTGAAGACAACATCGTGGAAGTACCATTCGACAAGGAACACTTATTGGAGCGCATCATCAGTCCTGATAACCTACTCAAAGCCTACAAGGCTGTGCAGCGTAACAGGGGCTGTAGCGGTATCGACAAGATGTCATGTGAGCAAATGCTCCCTTGGCTCTTGGCTAATAAGGATGCCCTAATCCGTTCCTTGCTTGACGGTTCATACCGTCCGAACCCAGTAAAAAGGGTAGAGATACCCAAAGACAATGGAAAGATGCGCCTGTTGGGCATCCCCACGGTCATAGACCGTCTGGTTCAACAAGCCATCAACCAGACCCTAACTCCCATCTATGAGCGTCAATTCTCTCCAAGAAGCTATGGCTTCCGTCCGAGAAGAGGCTGCCATGATGCCATAAGAAGTGCTCAGAAAATAATCGATGATGGCTACATTTATGTGGTTGACCTCGACTTGGAGCGTTTCTTCGACACGGTGAGCCACAGTAAACTCATAGAAATCCTCAGCCGCACGATAAAGGACGGTAGGGTGATAAGCCTTATCCACAAATATCTCCGCAGTGGTGTGATGAACAAAGGTATGTTCGAGGCAAGTGAGGAAGGCACTCCCCAAGGAGGACCGTTAAGTCCGCTTTTGAGCAACATCATGCTCAACGAGTTGGACAAGGAACTCACAAGCCGAGGTCTCCCTTTTGTCCGCTATGCCGATGACTCGATGATATTTTGTAAGTCCAAGCGTGCAGCCAAACGCGTGAAGGAATCTGTAACCCGATTCATCGAAGGAAAACTTCATCTGAAGGTGAACAGGGACAAGACAGTTGTGTCCTATGTGCAAGGTGTGAAATACCTTGGTTACTCCTTTTATGTAATGAAAGGCAAATGCCAACTCACGGTACACCCAAAAGCCAAATCCAAGATGAAAACCAAACTCAAGGAATTGACTTCCCGAAGCAATGGTTGGGGATATGCCAAGAGGAAGCAAAAACTTGAAGAGTACATAAGGGGATGGGTAGGTTACTATCACCTTGCCAACATGAAACGTTTCCTCATGGAAACTGACGAGTGGCTAAGGCGACGGCTACGTATGTGTATATGGAAGTCGTGGAAGAGGGTGAAAACGAGAATTGCCAACTTGATAAAGTGTGGTATAGATAAGTACCAAGCTTACATGTGGGGCAATAGTCGTTTGGGTTATTGGCGCATAGCTGGTAGTTACATACTATGTCGTGCGATAACCAATGAAAGGTTGAGCATGGCAGGCTATGCTACATTGATGGGTTCATACATCGAATGGCACCCAAAATAGGAACCGCCGTATGCGGAACCGCATGTACGGTGGTGTGAGAGGTCGGAAAACGAAAGTAGGAGAAAAACTACTTCGTTTTCCTCCTACTCGATTAAAATAAACTGTGTCACGCATTATTTTTTCTCTATAAACTCATCGGTCGGGGAACGGCCAGCGCCAAGGGGCGGGACCACCCGTCCCGACGAGCGTAAAATTACAATAATTTAAATCGCTCTCCAAACTTTATGGCTAATTGTTGCGAGATTGTAGCCCAGTTAGCCAATGGCATGGTCCACTTCTTCCGTATATTGCGGTATGCAAGATAAACCAGTTTTTCAAGGGCTGTATCCGATGGGAACACGCCCTTGTTCTTTGTAACCTTACGTATCTGTCTGTGATAACCTTCAACGGTATTTGTAGTATATATAAGTTTACGTATTGCCGGAGTATATTGGAAGTATTCAGACAACTTATCCCAGTTCTCCTGCCAGGACCTGATAACGATAGGATACTGTTCACCCCATTTTTCATCCAGCTTGAGAAGTTCATTCTCTGCAGATTCTTTATTTACAGCCTGGTAGACGCATTTTAAATCCTTAAGGAATTCCTTCTGATTTTTGGAGCCTACATACTTAATGGAATTACGTATCTGATGTACTATACAAAGCTGTACGGCAGTGTCAGGATAAACACTTTGAATGGCTTCAGGAAAACCCTTCAAACCATCTATACAGGCTATGAGAATATCTTCCACTCCACGATTCTGAAGATCTGTCAGGACACTAAGCCAGAAGTTAGCGCCTTCATTTTTAGATATATACATACCAAGAAGTTCTTTGTGCCCATCCATATCAATACCTAATACATTATAGATTGCACGGGATACTGCACAACCGCGTTCATCTGTCACTTTATAGTGAATGGCATCCATCCAGACTATTGGATAAACTGAATCCAACATACGGGATTTCCATGCCTTTATTTCCGGAAGTACACGGTCGGTTATGGAACTAATTGTATCTGCAGAAACACGATTGCCAAGGTTTTCTTCCATCCAATCACTGATTTCCCTTGTGCTGTTTCCCATTGCATAAAGACCTATTATACGGTCGGCAACTCCTTCTGCAAGAATTGTCTCGCGTTTCTTTATAAACTGAGGTTCAAAACTTGAATTACGGTCACGAGGGGTGGAAACTGTAACCTCACCCAATGGAGTCTGCACCTGCTTCTGCATCTTACCATTACGGCGGTTACCCAATTGACGTTCTGCGTCTGTAAGATGGGCGTCCATCTCACCTTCCAAGGCTGCATTTAGGATACTTTCCAATAAAGGAGCAAATGCACCATCTTTACCTAACAAAGGCTTACCTGCTTTAAGTTGTTCGATTGCCTTGTTCTTGATACTCTCAAAATCAAATTCTTCTTTCATAAATAAACTGTGTTAGCAAAGTTAATATTTTATTTCTTTGCTGACACAGTTTAATTTACATCCTCGTCCTTTATTCATAAATCGTTTTTTTCTGTTCCTTGGGAGATAGTCCCATCTGGCGATTGACACTTTTGCTTACT